>JANOMH010000833.1:0-4837 GCA_031420215.1 Rhodobacterales bacterium
CGCCTTGGCCCGGCCCGCATCGGTGTAATAGGTCACTTCCAGATTTTCGACCTGCAACACGGGCTTGCCGCTGGCGGTGCCGGTTTTGGTATGCTGCGCCTGAGTCATATTCATGTTCATTCCGACCTGCGCACGCGTGGATTTGCCAATTCGTCGAGCCCCATGTTGATCAGGGCGAGTGAGCCGAGGATCAGGATCATTGCCACCGACGGTTCGATCGGCCACCACCACCAGCCATTGAAAAACGCGCCTTGGGATTGGGCGGACCAGATGATGTTGCCCAAGAGCGGCTCGCGCAGCGGCCCGAGGCCAAGGACGGCAAGATAGAAGGAGGCAAAGACCGAGGAGAACACCTGCACCACAAAGGCCGCCGCGATGAAGGGCAAGAGGTTTGGCATGATTTCCTTGAAGATGATCCCGAGGCTGCTGACCCCCGACAGTTTGGCGACCGAGACGAACTGCCGTTCCTTCATCGTCAGCACCTGCGCCCGTACCACCAAAGTCGTGCCCATCCAGCCCAGCATGACGATGATCAGTGCCATCGACACAATGGTCACGTCGCGTTTGTCCAGCGATCCGGCCACAACCACCTGAATCAACAGAACCGGAATAGGGGTCAGGATCTGGCACACGCTTTTGATGATCGTGTCAATCCAGCCGCCAAAATACGCACTGGTAAAGCCCAGGATCACGCCCACAAAGGTGCCGATCCCACCTGCTACCAGCCCGATAAAGGCCGTCTGCCACATCCCCACCACCATGGCGGCCAGCAGGTTGCGGCCAAAGAAATCGGTGCCCAGCGGATATTGCCAGCTGGGCGGGCGCTTGGTCGCGGCGGACAGGGGATAGGCGTCCTTGGGGTCGATCACCATGAAACCAATGGCAGTAAAGGCGATCAGAAAGAGCAATACAGCCAATCCAATCGCCAGACTTTTGTTGCGCCGGACATAGCGCAGCGACAGTCGAAGCCGGCTGGGGGTCAGCATCAGGTCTGGGCCGTCCAGTGCGGTGGCATCTGCCATGGGCCAGCCCTCCTATTGTTCGCGGATACGGGGGTCGAGGAGGGGATAGACGAACTCCATCAACACCATCAGGGTTGCAACGGCGGCGGTGATGAACAGCACGATCCCGTAAATGACCGGAAAATCATTGGCGCGGATCGCGTTGTTCAAGGCAGTTCCAATACCGGGCAGACCGAACAGACCCTCGACGATAATGGCGGAAGTCACCACAGTCCCAAGCGCCAGCGCCAGCCCTGTGACCTGCGGCAGCAGTGTGTTGCGCAGGTAATAGTCGCGGAAAATCCGGCCCCCGGTCAGGCCCTTGTGTTCAGCAAAGTTCACGTAATCCTCGCCCTGAATGGTGACACCCATCCCGCGCATCGACAGAACCCAACCGCCGACAGAGCCAAGGATCAGCGCCAGCGCGGGCAAAAGTTGGTGCTTGATCAGGTCGAGCCAAAAGACGAACGAACCCCAGTCCGGCACGATCCCGATGGAATAGGCCCCGCCCAGCGGCAAAAGCTTGAGCTTGAAGCCGATGAAAAACAGCAAAAGCACACCCATGATCACCGGCGGCACCCCGGTCAGCAGCACAAAGGGCGTGGCCACCGTGCGCACCCAGCGCGGGGCCTTGGGCCAGGCAGACAGGGCACCCAGCAGGTTGCCGATGATAAAACTCAGGATCGTCGTGACCAGCAGCAGCGTCAGCGTCCAGGGGATGGCCTGGGTGATCACCTGCAACACGGTGGTGGGGTACTTATTCAGCGACACCCCAAAGTCCAGCGTCGCGATATTGCCCATATAGGACCAATACTGCTCGATCAGCGGGGCATCGAGGCCGAATTGTTCGGTGTAGGACTGGATGATCTTTTCCAGATCAGCGGGCGAAAAGCCGCCGGTGCGGGCCAGTTCGGCAAAGCGTTCGCGGATCGGATTGGTATCCGACATGCGCGGAATGAAGAAGACGATAGTCGAGGCCGACCAGATGACCAGAGCCAGGAAGAGCAAGCGACGAAGGATCAACCGCAGGGTCACGGGGCCGTCTCCTGTATAGATGGGTGACAAAAGAGGGTGCGCGTAGGCACGCGCACCCTCTCATTGCGAAACTCCGTCAGCCGGCTTTCTTGAGGCTGATCACTACCGGCATGCCGGTATGTGCCCAGAAGGCCCCGTTGGTCCCCATGGCCGGGTTTTCCGTGGTCGGCCAGTTGGTCCAATAGGTCTGGTTATAGGCGATGCGGTGCAGCCACTGAATGATCGGAATGTCGATCTGATCACGCCAGTAAACCTCAAGCGCCTTGGCCGCATTCTCCATGAACACCGGATCGTCCGAAGCCAGGGGCGCCATCGCGTCCAGCAGCGCATCATATTCAGGGTTCTTGTAGCGCGAAAAGCGGTTGTTGCCCGCCGAGGTGCCGATAGCCTCGCTGAACCGACCATGGAACAGCTCAAGTGCTGCATAGGGGTCCTTGAGACTCGCGCCATGGCCAAACATATACAGGCCGGGTGCGCCGTCTGCCATATTCTGATAGGCATCGGTGCCAAAGTTGATCGAGGCATCGAAACCGGCGGCCAGCAGCATTTCGACCAGGATCGGGACGATATCGCTGTGGATGCCCTCAAAGCCGTGGATCGTGGCATTGACGGTGGCCCCGTCCTTTTCCCACAGACCATCGCCGTTCATGGTGAAACCGGCTTCGGTCATCAGGGCGGCACTGGCGTCGGTGTCATAATTGCGCGGGTTGTATTTTTCGACAAGCGCTTTCACCGCATCAGTGTCAACGAACGACTGAAGTCCGGGATACAGCGGGAAGGGGTAGATCGTCGAAATCTTGGCCCCTTCATACAGGATCTCGTCGATCAGGTCGCGGTTGATCGCCAGACCCATGGCTTTGCGCACACGCACATCGTCATAGGGGGCGACTTGCGTGTTCATCCACAGCGAGTTCGGCCACCAATCCAGATAGCCATAGGGCGAGGCATTGCCGGTATGGGTGGTGATTTTGTCATTCTGCGCCAAGATGTTGCCGATGACCGAACTGCGCATATCAAGGGCGCTGTCCATCTCGTTATTGACCAGTCGCTGCGCCACGGTGTCCATGTTCTGGCCAACCTGACCACCCAGGTTCACAATGACGACCCGTTTCACATCAGGCAGGGCGACCAGACCCGAGGCTGCAGCCCACCAATCCTCGCGCAGGTTAAAGATCTTTTGCGTTGCGTTCCAGGCCACCAGATCATAGGGGCCGGAATGCGGAAGCTCGACGCCGCCGGCATAGGCGTTGACGTCTGCCTGTGCTTCCAGCGCGTGGGCCGGGACAATCGGAATGCCGGTGTCGAACTTCAGGCACAGCACCTCGAACTTGAACCGGGGGGCGGGGATTTTGAAGGTGACATCTACTGTCAGATCATCGGTCGCTGTGGCCGTATCCATGAACTGCACAAAGGCCGCGTGGTAGGGCAATTTGTCATTGTTCAGCTGGCCCATGAACGTGAAAACCACGTCTTTGGCGGTAACCTGCACCCCGTCGCTCCACTTCGCAGCCGGGTTGATCTTGATCTGCAGGCTGGTGAAATCGTCGGCTGTATATTCCATGCTTTCGGCCAGCCACGGGATATATTCGTCCTTGAAAATCCCGAAATACATCAGAGGTTCCCACATAAAGGCATTGCCTTCCTGATGGGTGTAGCCGGGCACCGCCCAGGGGTTGGTCACCCCGATCGGCGAAGTGTTTGACCAGCCCAAAATCAGCTGTGCCTCGCGCGGCAGATCGGCAAGCGGTGTGGCGGGGGCGATTTCGGCCGCGGCATCCTGTGCTGCGGCCCATTCCGGCAAACTGCCAGCCAGCAAAGCTGCTGCGGCGGTGCCTTTGAGCAGGTCTCTGCGATGCAACCAATACAACAGTGACGGATTAGAGATATTGTCTACCACTTCCTGTCCTCCCAGACATGATGAACGCTATTTTCCTTCGTCGAAATACGTGGGGCCTGAAGAATTCGGCAGGTCCCAAAAACACCCAGACTCCCGTTTTGGTTGAGCTTTTCGGCAGAAAGAGTGCTAAAGATAGGTGCCCCCTCCTCCAGAGAGCGCCTGCAGTCCGGCCTCTCGGCCCTTCCCCCTTACCGATGATCCTTTGCCTCACGCTGCAAACGCTACACGTCAAGAACATCCTGTCAATTTCTATTTGTTGATTTGTCGGACAAATTCGCGGGCCGGGCCAAGTCTAAGCCATCCTGCGTTGTCCTGCCCTGCCCACGCGGCATGGGTTCGTCGGGGAAACGTGCCACTGGCACGTGTCTGATCCCGCCTCCTCCGGCCCGATCCTCGCGGATCGGGCGTTCGGCGCTGACGATCTTCCACTGGAAGATCGTCCGGGCGCGCCTCCTCCGGCCTGCCCACGGGGCATGCGTTCGACGGGGAAACGTGCCACTGGCACGTTTCTGATCCCGCCTCACCCTTTCATCGAATCCCAGAAGTTCTTGACTGCCGAAAAGAACCCGGCACTTTGCGGGTTGTTGGTTTCGGACAGGTTGCCGAACTCGCGCAGTATTTCCTTTTGCCGGGCGGTCAGGTTCACCGGGGTTTCCACGGCCAGTTCGATGAACATATCACCATGGCCACCACCGCGCAGGGCAGGCATCCCCTTGGCGCGCAGGCGCATCTGGCGGCCGGATTGGCTGCCTTCGGGAATTTTCACCCGGCTCTTGCCGCCATCAATGGTAGGCACTTCGATGTCACCACCCAACGCGGCATCGGCCATCGACACCGGCACGCGGCAGAACAAGTTGTTCGCCTCGCGTTGGAACAGGGCGTGTTCCTTGACCTCGATAAAGAT
>JANOMH010000834.1:0-3545 GCA_031420215.1 Rhodobacterales bacterium
GAGGCGCTGGACCCGGCCCTGTGGCTTGCCCCCTGTGACCTGCAGCCGGTCAAGGCCTGCGGCGTGACTTTCGCCCGGTCGATGGTCGAACGGGTGATCGAGGAAAAGGCCGCTGGCGATGCAGGCAAAGCCGCACAGGTCCGCGCCCGTGTGGCCGATCTGATCGGCGGCAGTTTGCGCAATCTCAAAGCCGGGTCAGAGGCGGCCGCGGCGGTCAAAGTGGCGCTGATCGCCGAAGGGCTGTGGTCGCAATATCTGGAGGTCGGGATTGGGCCGGATGCAGAGGTGTTTTCCAAGGCGCAGGTCCTGTCCTCGGTCGGTGCTTTCGCCGATGTGGGGCTGCATCCGATTTCGACCTGGAACAACCCGGAGCCGGAAGTGGTGTTGTGCGTTAACGCCGCGGGCCGAATCGTCGGGGCCAGTTTGGGCAATGACGTGAACCTGCGCGATGTCGAAGGACGCTCAGCGTTGCTGTTGTCCAAAGCCAAGGACAACAACGCCTCTTGCGCCATCGGCCCACTGATCCGGCTGTTTGACGCCGGGTTCGGGCTGGACGATGTGCGCCGGGCCGAACTGACCTTGACGGTAAAGGGGGTGGATGGGTTCGAACTGACCGGCCATTCCAGCATGACCGAGATTAGCCGCGATCCGTCCGATCTGGTGGCGCAAACCATTGGCAGGCATCACCAATATCCCGATGGGCTGATGCTGTTCTTAGGCACGATGTTTGCACCTACCCAAGACCGGGATGCGCCGGGACAAGGGTTCAGTCACAAGATTGGCGATGTGGTAACGATTTCCGCGCCGGGGCTGGGGGCGCTGCAAAATACAGTGCGGCTGTCCACCGACTGTGCGCCCTGGGTATTCGGGGCGTCGCACCTGATGCGCAATCTGGCGGGGCGGGGATTGTTGTAGAGATCACGCAGACGTGCGGGCATTCCACAGACTTGCCGCATTTTGGCCGTGCCACCGTCAGACTTTGCGGGCATGATTAACCATAGGCCCTTCTGAAGAGGCCTACCGAGGCAGTTGAATTCTTACGCAAGGACAGAGCAGTTGGCATCCGCAGCACCACTTCCTCCCACGGCACAGCCCCCGGCTCCGGTCGCTCCTGTGCCTGCACCCGTGTTGTTCAAGGATCTGGCAAGCATCTGACGAACCTCAGCGCGCAACCCTTGCCTCCCTGGGGTCAAGCGGTGAGCTGACCAGACGGGCAGCGGTGCCTTTTCCTCCCTGAATGCACCGCGCTGTCTGGTCTTTTCTTGCGCCATGGCTAAAATGCCCCGCATGGCTGCAATTACAACTATCCCCAATCTGGGCCCCGCATCGCAGGCCGCTTTTGCCAAAGTGGGCATCACTACGGCCGAGCAATTGCGCGCCCTTGGGGCCGATGCGGCCTATGTCAGGCTGATGGAACATGGCACCCGGCCGCATTTCATCGGCTACTATGTACTGCATATGGGCCTGCAAGGCCGCCCCTGGAACGCTTGCAAGGGCGAAGAGAAAAAGGCGTTGCGCATCCGGTTTGACGCGTTAAAGGCCGGGGCATTTGACGGCACAAGGTCAGAACTTGAGAGTTTCATGAACCAGATCGGATTGCTGCCGGTGTCACATGCGAAATGACACCTTGCCCCGCCGCGCAACATTGGTGCTGATCCTGTCGGGACTGGCCGCGAATTTATCGGGCTGTGGCCGCCGCCGCGCCGACCCGCCGAACAGCGCGGGCATGTTTCCGGGCGAGACCCCGCAGATGCAGGCACTGGTCAATAAATACGCGGCATTTCACGACGTCCCGGTGTCTTTGCTGCACCGGATCATCCAACGCGAGAGTGGTTATCGCGCCGATGCCCGCAACGGCCCCTATTACGGGCTGATGCAGATATTGCCCGAAACCGCCGGGACCATGGGCTACAATGGCCCGGCGGCGGGGTTATTGGACGCCGAAACCAACTTGCGTTACGCCGGGGCCTATCTGCGTGGGGCCTGGCTTGTGGCGGATGGCGATCAGGAAGCGGCCGTGCGCTGGTATGCGAACGGCTATTATTACGAAGCGCGGGACCGGTGTTTACTGGTGGAGACGGGGATCAGGGCGCGGGAAGTGCGGCGGGATTGTCGCTGACAGGAGTTGCGCGCTGTGTGCCCTAAGGTTCTACCGTCATGGCAACCCGCCCAAGGAGCAAGCCGATGCCCAACATGACCCCTCATAAGACCCCCGGTGCAAGCCCCGATCTGTCCCGCCTTCAGCGCTTCTTCAAGTGGTGGATGTCACCCGAAACTTTCGCAGCGCACAAAGCGCAGTCGGAGAAATGGATTGTCGCCTGTCCGCATTGCGGGTTGCGCCGGAATATTTGGGAGTTGGGCGGGATGCGCGGCGGCGCGACTGGCAAGCCCGCGACCAGATTGCGCTGCCCGGAATGCAACAAGAGCGGCTGGCATCCGGTCCGGTTCGAGCCCTGAGCCGCACTGTTCTACGCCGGCATTGTCAGTAAGGTGGGTTTAAACCCACCTTACGTTTGTAAAGACGATGTTTTGTAAGGTGGGTTTAAACCCACCTTACCCAACCAGTTCAAGGCCGCTGAAAAAGAACGAAATCTCTTGTGCCGCAGCTTCGGGTGAATCCGACCCGTGGACGGTGTTTTCACCGACCGACAAGGCGAAATCGGCGCGGATTGTGCCGGGGGCGGCGTCCTTGGGGTTGGTCGCGCCCATGACTTCGCGGTTCCTGGTGATGGCGCTTTCGCCTTCCAGCACCTGCACAACGACCGGGCCAGACGCCATGAATTCGGTCAATTCGCCAAAGAACGGGCGGGCGCGGTGGACGTCATAGAACAGCCCTGCTTGCACGACAGTCAACTGAATACGCTTGGACGCGACAATGCGCAGGCCCGCATCTTCGAATTTCGCGGCGACTTGGCCGGTCAGGTTACGCTTGGTCGCGTCGGGTTTGATGATCGAAAGGGTGCGTTCGATTGCCATGATATGCCTCTGTTACGTAAGGGGCATTTGCCCCGGATGAAGATTGCGGCGGCTCTAGCACGGCTGATCTTTGGATAAAAGCCGCCTTTGCGGGGCCGCAGCGCGATTGACGCCCCCCCGCTTATCAGGCAAGGGACCGAAATGTTACGCATCTCAGACATCTCCTATTCCGTCGAAGGCCGCCCCCTGTTCGAAGGGGCCAGCGCCGTCATTCCCGCAGGCCACAAGGTCGGATTGGTGGGCCGCAACGGCACCGGCAAGACCACTTTGTTCAAACTGATCCGGGGTGAACTGAACCTGGATGGCGGCTCGATCGACCTGCCCAAACTGTCGCGCATTGGCGGGGTCAGCCAGGAAGTGCCGGGCAATGAGGTGTCGCTGCTGAACACCGTGCTGATGGCCGATGAAGAACGCCATGCCCTGCTGGCCGAATCCGAAACAGCCACCGACCCCGCCCGGATTTCCGAGATTCAGACCCGGCTCGCCGATATCGACGCCTGGTCTGCCGAGGGGCGGGCCTCGTCCATCCTCAAGGGCCTCGGGTTCACCGATGATGAACAGCGCATGCC
>JANOMH010000835.1:0-2787 GCA_031420215.1 Rhodobacterales bacterium
GAGTTCCGCGGCCCGATGATTGAATTGCAAACCTGTCCCAGCCTGACCCCGGAACAGGCCCAGACGCTGCGTTGGCTTATTGCTTTGTCGGACCGAATTAGCGCGCAGGATATCGAACCATAAACGCCGCAAGACCAAAGCTCCAAAACACCGCCCCCCGTTGGGCGGTGTTTGGCATTATGGGCCATGGCTTTGGGTGGGAACTTTGACACCCTCTTGGACAAACACTTAGCCGGCCTTGATGCTGCGGCTGACTGTCTGGCAGGCGGGTGATGGGGTCGGCGCATGGGATGCCATATCCGGCAGTTCCTAACCCTGCCGGCCTGCAAGTGTTCCTGCCGTGGGCGCGGTTCTGTCGCCCATGGCCACAAAGGTAATGGCCGTCAGGATCAGCGCCGCACCGATCAGCCCCAGCAACCCGGTCTGTTCCCCCAGCAGCAAATAGGCCCCAAGTGCGCCGAACAAACTTTCGGCCGACACCAGCACTGCCGCGGTCGAGGCGGAGACAAATCGTTGCGCCCATGTTTGCAAACCAAAGGCCAAGGCGGTTGAAAACACCCCAAGCATGAAAAGTTCAGGCCCCGCTTGTCCGATAGCGCGCAGATCTGGCGCATCAATCCAAAGCGCCAGCGGCAACACGAATACGGCACTGATGGCGAATTGCACAAACGTCGTGCCCAAAGGCCGCCGATAGGTTACCGCATGGTGACCCAAGGCCACCATCCAACCCGCATAGGCCGCTGCCGAAGCCAGACAGAGCAGATCGCCCAGATTGATGCTGGCGACTGAATAGGCCGCACCAGACATCAGCAGCGCCCCCAGCAGGGTCAAAGGGGTAGCGCAGGCAACGGCAAGCCCGGCCCGATGCCCCAATGCCAACCATGCGATCACCGGCGTCATCACCGTCGCTGTGTTGACCAGAAAGCTGACATTGGTGACCGAAGTGAACTTATAGGCCAGCTGCTGCAACACAAGGGCGACCGCAAACAGCGCAGAAATACCCAACACGCCTTTTGCCCAGCCGGGCTCGGTGCCACACCGAAAGTGTCGCAGGTCGCGCAGGGCAAAGGGCGCAATAATGAGCGCCGCCAACAGACAACGCAGGCTCACGACAGTCAGCGGCTCCAGATGGTCCAATACGGTCTTGCTGGCAACATTACCTGCCCCCCAACAAAAGGCCGCAGCCAACAGGACACCAGATGCCATGACCCGGGTCATGGCTTGCACCCTAGTGCCGTTTGACCAGGGCGCGGCACTGGCAGGACTGACATCTGGTAACCCCATCTAAAGTCCGGCGGATGGATGGATTTTACCGATGGGGCGTGAGCCAGCCGTGATTTGACCGCCCAGACCGGGCCGTGGGCCTGTGAAAAAGGTGTGAAATCCCGCTATCGATCGGCCAAAACTGCAAACAATCGCCAAAGCGGCAATCCCTTATGACAGCGGCAGATCCTGCCGAGCGGCAATCGGCGGGCGCAATGTCACGCTATTCAGCCAGCCAGCGGAGTATTGCCGAAGGCTCACGCAACTGTGTTGCCTGCACCCCGCAAAAGGCCACTCCCCTGCCACTGCGCAATTTACCATGGCTTGATTAGGCTGGCCGGGGTTCATATGGTCCGGTCTGATCTATGCAACGGTCGCAACGCCGCGACCAATGACCCAGTGCCTTATCCCCGCTTTCCAAGGATGTCCTTCATGCTGACCCGTCGCCATTTTGTCGTTACCTCTGCGATGGCCCTGGCCGCCGCCCAAACCGGCCCGCTATTGGCGCAAGAGGTGCTGACCGAGGCGTCGCTGGCACCCGAGGCCCCGGCGATCACCCTGCCGCCAACGGTAGATGGCACTTTTCAGATCCCCGAACGCTATCAGGCGCGGATCGTGCAGGTCCGGCCCGAGTTTCAGGCCAACCAGATCCACATCCTGCCTGCGACCTATAACCTGTATTACACGCTCGGTGGCGGTCAAGCGATCCGCTACGGCGTGGCAGTTGGCAAAGAGGGATTGTTGTGGCGTGGTCAGGGTTCGATTCAGCGCAAAGTCGAATGGCCGAACTGGACCCCAACGCCCGAAATGATCGAGCGGTCGCCCGAGCATTATGAACAATACAAGGACGGCATGCCCGGTGGTCCGGGTAATCCGCTGGGCGCACGGGCGCTGTATGTCTATCAGGGCAACGTTGATACGGCGATCCGGGTGCATGGCACGATCTTGCCCGCCAGCATCGGCTCATCCGCGTCGAACGGCTGTTTTCGGATGTACAACAGCCATGTGATCGACCTGTTCAACCGGGTCCAGTTGGGAACGACCTTGTTCGCCTATTGATCCCGATCTGCCACAGGGCGGCATTTTCATCTGCCGCCCCTAAGCGAACATCGCTGACCTGTGCTATGGTGCCTGAAAATAAAAATCGGGCACAAAAATGATCACCAGAAGACACCTGTTTACTACGGCAGCGGCGCTGTTTGCGTCGCCTGCCCTGGCCGAAACCATCGTGCGCATTCCACGCAGCTATCTGCCGCATGAAGTTGACGTAAACCCCGAGCTTATTGCCGGGCGGATCTATGTCGTCAATGCAACCCACAACCTGTATTGGACCCTGGGCAATGGCCGGGCTATCCAATACACGACAGCATTGGGCGAGGCGGGCCGCGCCTTTCAGGGTCAGGCGACGGTGCAGCGCAAAGCTGAATGGCCCAGCTGGACGCCCACCGCCAACATGATCCGGCTGGAACCGGCGGTCTATGGCCCCTATCGCAGCGGTTTGCCCGGCGGGCATGAACGCAACCC
>JANOMH010000836.1:0-6370 GCA_031420215.1 Rhodobacterales bacterium
CTCCGCCTCAACCGCCTGCGCGATCAGATCCCGCGCACCCTGGCGCAGCAAATCCGTCAGCGGATCGGGCGAAAATCCTTCTGGCGCGCGAAACGCGACAACCGTATCCTTCGTCATGTGGCATATCATTCGCCGCCGACGCATACGTCTGCTCTCTCGGGCCAATGGCGAGACATGGCGAATTCTCTGCGAGAACTGCGGCGCGTCAACAACGCCTTGATATGCCACCCAATCCCCCCGTCACCAACTTTCAGCTATAGCTCGCTAAAGTGCCAGCCTCGCCCCTGAAACGGCGCTGCGAATAGCCCATAGATTTGCAGACGCCTTGGTGACACCTTTGGAAGCAAAGAGACGACGCATGCCCCCTTTGCGGGACGCCGTCCCAGCACTCGAACGGCGACTTTGGGCCGAGCGCGCAGGACGGCCACAAAGGAGCAAGGAGCGGAGAGCAGCCCGATGCAGGCGCGGCAATGCAGGCGCAGGATCGGGCGATAGCGTACGATCGCGCATCCTGCGGTGGTTTCACAACGGACCAGAGGTGTGTTCCTCCCGCCAGGCCCTGCGCAAGCTCCAACGGTCGCTTGAGGTTTCGACGTGGTCCGACGCCTTTGCCACGCCCATCATCAGCCAAACACGATAGGCTTGCCTCCGTTAGAAGGCTTGTGTTTCAGCGCGGGGGCAGTAATCTTCAGCTGTATTTCGATTAGTCCATTCCCCCATAGGCCCTGCCTCATGCGATTTGTCCCGCGCCCCGATACCCCGCCCGAAGCCCTGTCCGGGCCTGAGTTTCAGCGCGTGCGGCAGGCCTATCTGGAGTTCCTGTCGCTCGACCTGCGCCGCCGCGTCCAGACCCGCCCGCCGGACCGCCATCTGCCCACCACGGCCCCGGCGCTGGATCTGGCGCTGCGCCAGTTGTTCCATGACAAATGCGCCTTCTGCGAACGCCATGTCCAGCTGTTCCCCTACCGCTTCCGCCCCACGTCAGAGGCGCTGCCAACGGCCGGTGATGATGGGACGCTGGCCTATGGCTGGCTCGCCGATGTCTGGCAGAACCTGTACCCGATCTGTTCAGACTGCCGCCCCTCGCCCATCAGCCACTTCCCCGTTTTGGGCGCCCGCGTACCGACCCCGCCGCCCGAGGTCTATGCGGCTTTTGCCAACTCCGCAAAAGGCCTCTGGCCTTACCCGGTCAATGCAGCGCCCTGGGCCGGGGACGCCAGCGAAGAGCCGCTGCTGCTGGACCCCTGTTTCGACACCCACCTGTCGAGCCACCTGCAAGCGACACCCGAAGGGCCGTGGGCTCCAAAAGGCCCGCGCGGGGAGGAGACGATCCGGCATTTTCGCCTGAACCGCGAGGCGCTGGTGGATCAGCGACGGCAAGCGCACGACGCATCGGCACCTGTCCTATCCGCCGCGTTGGATGCGGTGTTGAGCGACCCCGACGCAGACCTGTCCCGCATCATTCCCGAAGACCTTCAATTTTTCGGATTTCTGGAAAACCTCGTCCGCGGCCTCGCCTTCGATCAGGCCGCGTCCCACCATGCCGCCCTCGACCAGTCCCTTATGGCGGGCGCCGAATCGCCCGTCACACCGGTCTATTCCGAACCCCCGACCTTGGTGAAAGTGGCAATCAGGGGGTTCAAGGGCATTGAAGATCTGACCTTCACCCTGCCCGCCCCAGCCGCGCCCGACGATCCAGCCCCCGCCCTGCTCATCCTGGGCGAGAATGCCGCCGGAAAGTCGTCGATCCTTGAGGCCATCGCCCTGACGCTTGCATCCTCGGCCGCCCGCGCCGACCTGTTTCCCGAACCTGACGAACCTGACGACCCCGACAAACCCGACAAACCCGCCGACCTCCGGCTGAACCCTCTTTTCATGGGCGGAAAGGAGGAGCGCCACTCTGAAGCCACTGTGCGGCTGACCTTCCGCCACCGCGATGGCAAGACCCGCACCCGCAGATTGAAGGTTGACCATGCGGGCTTTTCCGGGCCGCGAGACGCCCCCGCCGACCTGCCGGTCTTTGCCTATGGCGCCTATCGCCTCTACCTCAAGGACTTTCGCGACTGGACGCCCGATCGCGGCATAGTCAGCCTGTTTCGCAGCGACAACCTGCTGTCGAACCCGGAAAAATGGCTGCTGTCGCTCAAACTCAAACAAGTCCAACTTGATCGCGACCCATTCAACGAGGTCATCGCCGCCCTGCGGTCGATCTTCGGCGCCAGTGGCGGGTTCGAGCGGATCGAGGTAGTGAACGATGTCTGTATGGTTGTGACCCTGCCTGACGGCAAGGGCGGGGCCGAGGCGATGACGCCGCTGTCCTCGGTCTCCTCCGGTTTCCGCACCATCCTCGCGTTAAGCTGTGACGTGATGCGCTGGCTGATGGACCCGGCGCGCGGATGGTCCTTTCCCACGCTGAAACAGGCGCGCGGCATCGTGCTGATCGACGAGGTGGAGGCCCACCTGCATCCGCGCTGGAAGGTGGAAATCATGCAGGGCTTGCGCGAAGCGCTGCCGTTTGTCACCTTCATAGTCACTTCGCATGATCCGCTCTGCCTGCGCGGCATGAAGAATGGCGAAGTGATGGTGCTGCAGCGCGTGCCCCGGGCGGAAGGTGGCGCGGGGCTGCCAGTCAAGGTTGAACAACTGACCCAGTTACCCGACGTCACCAACCTGACCATCGAACAACTTCTGACCTCGGACTTTTTCAGCGTCTTCGACCCTGACGATCCCGAACGCACCAAGGTGCTGGCCGAACTCACCGATGCGCTGGCCACGACCGCCCCCGGCAGCGCCGACGGACAGGCGCTGCGTGCCCGGCTGATCGGCACCATCGCCGGCGACGTGACCCTGGCCCTGCCGGTCGGGCGCAGTGAAGTGGCAATGCTGGTGCAGGAAGCAGTGGCCGACTACCTGCAAAAACGCGGCCGCAGCGCCGGAGCCGACCGCCAGCACCTGCGCGCCGCCACCCGCGCCCGGATCGTCCGCATCCTGACGGAAGGCCGCGATCCGCAGGGGGCGAACGGAGGGGTCCCGCATGCGCCAGGTTGACCGCAGCACTGTGCCAGTGCCCAAGGCCTTCGACGGCCCGCAAAGTGCCGCCGCCAAGGAGCTTGCCAAGGCGAGGACTTATCTTCAGGCTGCCATGGCGGCTGTGGCTCCGGGCGGCAAGCGCCCCAAGGCCTACGGCTTTGCCATCTATAAGGACGAGGCGGGGCGGCTGGCGCTGGAAGCGCTGTTTCATGGCAAATGCGCCTATTGCGAAACCTACTACGCGTCGCAGGGGCCAGTGGATATCGAGCACTACCGCCCCAAAGGCGGGGTCGAGGATGACCCCAAACACTGGGGCTACTGGTGGACGGCGGCGGATTGGAACAACCTGCTGCCTTCCTGCATCGACTGCAACCGCCGCCGCTATCAGGTGCTGCCCACCCCCGCAACCGCCAGCCTGGTGGACCTGCGCGCCGCCGGAAAACCGATCTGGCAGACCGGCAAGGAAAACGCCTTCCCCGTGGCCGGAACGCGCGCCCTTGCCCCAGCCGAGCCTCCGGGGGAGGAGGACCGCACCGAAAAGCCCTACCTCCTCAATCCCTGTAACGGCGATCCGACCGAGCATCTGGACTTTCTGGTCGATGCCCCGGTTCCCTTCGGCCTTGTCCTGCCCCGGCGCCTCGATGCCACCCACCTCGACGCCCTGCCTCTTCCCGCCACCGGGGCCGACATCAACCCCGCCGCCGTGCCGCCGCATGTCTCGGCCCGCGGCGCAGTGTCGATCCAGGTCTATGGCCTGAACCGCCTTGGCCTCGTGCAGGCCCGCACCCGTGTGCTGCGTCAGCTTGAAGCGCTGCGCATCATGATTGCCGAGGCCGACACGCTGGCCCGCAAATTGGAAAAAAGCCGGGCCAAGGCCGCGCGTGAGGCGGTGCCGGTGATCGACGGTCTGATCGACCGGATGGTCGTTGAAATCCGCAGCATGGGCGAACCTGACCAGCCCTTTTCGGCCATGGTCGCGCAATGGACGGACCGCTGGCTGCGCCACCTGACCGCCCCCACCCCCTGAAGGAAGCTTGAATGGCCGATACCGCGCCGTCCCACCGCTGCGACCTTGTGATGAAGGGCGGCATCACTTCTGGCGTGGTCTATCCGCGCGCGGTGGTCGCCCTGTCCCAGAAATACCGTTTCGAAAACATCGGCGGCACTTCGGCGGGGGCGATTGCCGCCGCGGTGACGGCGGCGGCGGAATTTGGGCGGGCGAAAGGCGGGTTCGCCAAAATCGAGGCGCTGCCGCAGGCCCTGTCGACTACGCTGCTAGAAAAGTTCCAGCCCACGCCACGCCTGGCCCCGCTGTTCGCACTGGCGTTTGCCGCACTTTCGGGCAAGCCCAAAGCCCTGCTCCGCGCCCTTCTGAAAGGCTACCCGCGTGCCGCTGTCGGCGGTGCCCTTCCCGGTGCGGTGATCGCGGTGCTGGCGGTTGTGCTGCACGGGCCCACCGACTGGGGTTTTCTGGTGCTGGGCGGGCTCATTGCGCTGGCGGGGCTGCTGATCGGCCCGGTTCTGGCAGCCAAGGGCCAGGCCACGCGCGATCTGCCCGCGCAGGATTACGGGCTTTGTACCGGCCTCACCCAGCCCGGCAGCACCGGGCCCGCCCTGACCGACTGGCTTGCCGCCACCATCGACGATGTGGCGGGTCTGGCTCCTGGCACCGGACCGCTGACCATCGGCCAGCTCAAGGCTGCCGGCATTAACGTGCAGACCGTCACCACCGACATTACCACCCACCGCCCCTATGCCCTGCCCATGGGTAACAACCTGCACGCCTTTCACGAGGATGAATTCCGCCGCCTTTTTCCTCGCTATGTGGTCGACCACCTGGTCAAACATGCCAACAAGGTTTCCGACGACTGGGGCGATCCCTCGGGCAAACTGCGTTATTTCCAATCCGATGACTTGCCTGTGGTGATCCTCGCGCGGATGAGCCTCTCGTTCCCGGGCCTGATCTCTGCCGTGCCCCTGCACCGCATCGACTTCACGCTGGAACGGCTTGACGCGGCGCAAAAGATCCGCCGCTGCCTGTTCTCGGACGGCGGAATCTCGTCGAATTTTCCGGTGCATTTCTTCGACCGCTTCCTGCCGCAGACCCCCACCTTCGGCATCGCTCTGTCGGAATATGACATTGCCCGCACCAAGCCCGGCGATGAGGGCCTGCGCATCACTCTTCCCACTGCCCCGGATGGCGCGGGCCGCTTGCTGCCAACCCGGCCCTTCAGGGGGCTGGGCGGCTTCGTCATGGCGATGTTCGACAGCGCCAAAGACTGGCAGGACTCGCTGCAATCGGTGCTGACCGGCTACCGCGAGCGGATCGTGACCGTGGCGCTGAAACCCGACGAGGGCGGGATAAACCTCGAAATGCCCGCCTCGGTGATCGGGCTCTTGACCAACCTTGGCGAACAGGCTGGCAAGACGGTGCTGGAAGAGTTTGATCTGAAGGAACACCGCTGGCGGCGCTTCCTGACCGAACTGCCGCTGATCGAGGACCTGCTGATCGACTATGCCCGCCATTGGGACGCGGCGGAACCGGGGCCGGGGGACCTCAGCTATCCCGACCTGCTGGCCGATGCCGCCAACCGCAGGGCCTATGCGCTGAAAGAGGCAAATCAGCGTCAGGCGCTGCTGATGCGCGCCGAACGCCTGGCAGCACTTGGTCGCGCCCTGTCCGCCGACCCGATGTCCGCCGGTCTTGCCGGGGCCCTGCCATTGCGCCGCGCCCGGCTGCGGGTGATGGCCAACATGGACGACCGGGCCGCAAGACCCGCGACGGCGACAAAGCCCAACCCCCCGAAACCCGACACGCCCGCGCCCGGCGCCTGAAAAAGCAGCAAAACATCCAGCCGGCGCGCTGCGCGATCTTTGGGGAGGCTGCACTGCGGCGGCGAAAAGCATTCGAACGTTGGCAACGGGCCGGGTACGATAGAAAGAACCCCGAGCCAGTTTCTGCTCATTTACCGAACCAAGTGTCCCGGCCTTCATAGGTTGCGACGGCTCCAGAGGGCGCCGTGATAGTGACTAGCCGGACCTTGACACGGAGTCAGTGCCGGCTTTCTCGACGGAGTCGACTTTCGACCCCGCACTCTGCATTTCCAAAGTTACCGAATTGCGTTTTGCGGGCTTTCCCCGACCAGAACTGGATGGCTTGCGAGCTTTTTTGACCGACTGTGCCGACAGGTTCCTGAACCCGGCCTGCCCGGCTGCGCAGGCGCTGGAGTATTGCTCCTCAGTCATCGATTGCAGCACCGGCTGGGCGTCGGGGGCCAGAACCGGTGCCGGAGTCGATGCTTCGGTCTTTTGCGTCTTTATTGGTGGCTTTGGCACCGCT
>JANOMH010000837.1:0-2387 GCA_031420215.1 Rhodobacterales bacterium
GTGGTGCTGTTCGTGGTGCCATGGCCCACCGGGCAGGTGCTGATCGTGCTGGCGGGCGCGATGGTCATTCACTTTGGCTACAAGCTGACCATGGCGCTGGCTTACACCAAAGCCGCCTATACGGTGGTCTATCCGGTGGTGCGCGGCACCGGGCCGGTGTTGACCGCCGGGGCGGCGATCATCTTTTTTCAGGAACATTTCACGCCCACGCAATGGCTGGGGGTGGCCTGTTTGTCGGGGGGGATTCTGGCCTTGGCCTGGCGAAATCTGGCGCAGGAACGCATTGATCCCATGGCGCTGAAAATCGGTCTGGCCTGGGCCTTTTTGGGCGGGGTGCTGGTCGCAGTTTATACCACCTATGACGCCTGGGGGATCCGGCTGTCGGCGGACCCGTTCACCTTTCTCGCGTGGTTCTTTTTCCTGACGGCGCTTGATTTCCCCTTTGTTGCGCTGTGGCGCTTTCGGCGCATGGCGCAGCCGCCAACCCTGACCCCGCTGATGATCCGGGGCGCCATTGGGGCGGTGATCGCCTGGATCAGCTTTGGCGGGGTGATGCTGGCCACCCGGCTTGACAAAGTGGGCGAGGCGGCGGTGCTGCGCGAAACCTCGACCGTCTTTGCCGCCTTGATCGGCTGGCTCATTCTGGGCGAGAATGTCGGATATTTCAGGGCCGGGCTGATGGGGCTGATCGCTTTGGGGGCTGTCATTGTGGAATTTGGCGGGTAAAAGGCGGCATGAGCGACAAATCAATCAACCCGATCCTGAAGCAGGTCCTTGAACTGGGGCCGCTGGTGCTGTTTTTCGCGGGGTTTTTCCTGCTCAAGGCCGACACCTATGCCGTCGCCGGTCATGCGGTTGACCGGTTCATCCTGCTGACCGCGCTGTTTGTGCCATTGACCATTCTGGCCACGGGTATCTTGTGGCTGCTGACCGGAACCCTGTCGCGGATGCAGCTCTTTACACTGGTTCTGGTTGTGTTCATGGGCGGCCTGTCGGTTTGGCTGAATGACGAGCGTTATATCAAGATGAAGCCGACGGCGCTGTATCTGGCGTTTTCAGCGATCCTGTTTTTCGGCCTGTCGCGGGGCCAAAGCTATCTGAGCAGCCTGATGGGATCGGTTCTGCCGATGCAGCCCGCAGGCTGGCTGATCCTGACCCAGCGCTTTGCCCTGTTCTTTCTGGGTCTGGCGCTGGTCAACGAACTGGTCTGGCGCAACCTGTCCACCGGCACCTGGCTCAGCTTCAAGCTATTTGGTGTGACCGGGGCGATGTTTTTGTTCCTGCTGTCGCAGCACAAGGTTTTTTCGACCTATATGATCGAGGATGACACCCCCGAAAAAGAATAGCGCGGCCCCAGCGGGACCGCGCCAAAGATCAACGTCGGTCTCAGCCGGTCAGACCCGGCATTCCGGGTGCTCAAGCCAGTCCAACAAATCATCGCAGCCCGACCCGCCGGGGATGCGGGGCTTGTCGCGGCCCGAATCAGAGTCCTGACTGTTGTCGGGTGTCGGGTTTACAGCCGGAGCGCCGCCGCATTCAGGATGCTCGGCGATGTCACCCGGGTCGTCGCAGCCTGATCCGCCGGGAATCCGGGGGTGGTCGCGGCCAGAGCCGCTGCTGTTATCGTCATCGTCATCATTGCTGTCGTCGTCATCGACATCATCACTGCTGCCGCCATGCCCGCTGTCATCATCATCGTCAGCGCTGTCATGGTCATCATCGCCATCATCATCGCTGCCGCGCCGGAACATCGGCAGTTCTGCGGTTTTGAAGTCTGAAATGCTGGCGCCTTGCAAGGCAAGCTGCGCCTTGAGGGTCAGGGGCGCGGCTGTCAGCGGGCCGGCGAGGGCCGCAATGGCCAATGCCATCAGGCTTGTGGTCAGGGTTTTCATCTGGTTCTCCGGTGCAGGGTGGGGCTGAATGCAGTCACTGCATCCCGCGTTGGTGTCCCCATTCTGTCGCAGCCGGTCGGTTCACGGAATTGACCTAAGCCCGATGACTTTGCTCCATTGGTCTGGTTGATTTTCAGACCAAAGTCTGATCCGTCAGCGCTGGTTGCCAAACAGGATATCCTGCGCCTTTTTATCCGCCGCGACATTCGACCTTTTGTCTGCGGCCACTGCCATACCACGCTGCACCGCCGGACGGGCGGCCACCGTATCCAGCCAGCGGGCCATATGTGGCTTGTCCTCCAGGGTCTGCTCCTGCCCCTTCCAGTTCCTCGTCCATGGCCAGATCGCCATGTCAGCGATGGAAAAGAAGTCACCGGCCACAAACTCATGCTTGGCCAGTTGCCGGTCGAGCACGCCATAAAGCCGGCCCACCTCGGCCCGGTAACGGGACTTGGCATAGGGCAGGTCGTTGGGCGGGTCCATCGCCGGGGCATA
>JANOMH010000838.1:0-3431 GCA_031420215.1 Rhodobacterales bacterium
CCACGGTGATCGCATCGGATGCGGCAGGGGTGACCTTTGCCGACGGGTTGATTTTGCGGTTGATCATCCTTGTGGTGTGCTGGCTGGTCACTGTGGCCTTTGTCATGCGCTATGCCGCACGGGTCAAAGCAGATCCGTCCAAGTCATTGGTGTTCGACAAAAAGGCCGCGAACGAGGCGCATTTTCTGGGCGGCAAAGCCGCAGAGTCCGCGTTTACCGGGTTGCAACAGATTGTGCTGGCCCTGTTCGCGCTGACATTCGCAGTCATGATCTGGGGCGTGTCCAGTCAGGGCTGGTGGATGGCACAGATGTCGGGGTTATTCCTGATCGCGGCCATCATCATCGGGATCATCGCCCGGTTGGGCGAGGCGCGGCTGGTTGAAGCGTTCGTGAACGGCGCCCGCGATCTGCTGGGTGTGGCCCTGATCATCGGTCTGGCGCGCGGCATCGTCGTGGTGATGGATGCAGGGCATATCACCGATACCATCCTGCATTCCGCCGAAACCACCGTAGCCGGGCTGCCGGGGGTGGCGTTTATCAGCGTCATTTACTGGATCGAAGTGGGGATGTCGTTCCTCGTCCCCTCCACCTCTGGCCTTGCCGTCCTGTCGATGCCAATCTTGGCCCCGGTTGCGGATTTTGCGGGCGTGGAGCGGTCTTTGGTGGTCACCGCCTTTGCCACCGGCAGCGGGATTGTGAACCTGATCACCCCCACTTCGGCCGTCGTCATGGGCGGGCTGGCGATAGGCCGTGTGCCCTATGAACGCTGGCTGCGGTTCATCTGGCCGCTGCTGCTGGCGCTGACGGTCATCATCATGGCGGCGCTCAGCGCCGCCGTCCTGGTCGCATAGGAAACCCACATGGTGATCACCTACGGCGTTCACTCCGAGGCGGGCACGTTGCGCCGCGTCATGGTTCATCGGCCCGGGCTGGAAATGGCCCGGCTGACCCCCGAGAACCGCGAGGAGCTGCTGTTTGATGATGTGATCTGGGTCAAACAGGCCCGGGTTGAGCATATGACATTCACCGACATGCTGCGTGAACGCGGGGTCGAAGTGGTGTTTCTGCGCGAACTGCTTGAGGAAACCTTGCGCGACGCCGGGGCACGGACGTGGCTTTTGGAGGCCCGGATCAATGACAACTCGGTCGGCGTCGGCCTGTCGGGTGACCTGCTGGCCTGTCTGATGGAGATGGATGCCGATAAGCTGTCGGGCGTGATGATCGGCGGGATGAACCGCGCCGAACTGCCGATCCCCCGGGCCGGGGTGCTGATCCCGTTGCTGCGCCCGCAGGATTTCGTGCTGCCGCCGATGCCCAACCACATCTTTACCCGCGATACGACCTGCTGGATTTACGGCGGGGTGACGCTGAACCCGATGCATTGGGCGGCCCGGCGGCTGGAGACGCTGAACCTTGCCGCTATCTACAAATTCCACCCCGATTTCAAGGATGCGGGGTTTCCGGTGTGGTGGGGTGACCCTTTGGTCGATCACGGTGCCGCCACACTGGAAGGTGGCGACGTGATGCCCGTGGGCAACGGCGTCGTGCTGATCGGCATGGGCGAACGCACCACGCCGCAAGCGGTGGGGCAGGTGGCCAAAGCGCTGTTTGCCGCCGAAGCCGCGACCTGTGTCATCGCCTGCCAATTCCCGCGCTCGCGCAGCGCCATGCATCTGGACACGGTCTTTACCTTTTGCGACCGCGATCTGGTCACTGTCTTTGCCGAGGTGACAGATGCGATCCAGACCTATTCTTTGCGCCCCGGCACGGCGGGCAAAGTGGATGTGACCGAGGAAACCCATCCGTTTCTGGCCGTGGTGGCCGAGGCGCTGAGCCTGAAATCCCTGCGCACCGTGCCCACCGGTGGCGATGCCTATGAGGCGCAGCGCGAACAATGGGATGACGCCAATAATCTGCTCTGCATCAGTCCCGGCGTGGTCGTGGGCTATGAACGCAACACCCATTCCAACACCCTGCTGCGCAAGGCAGGCGTCGAGGTCATCACGATCCCCGGGGCCGAACTGGGCCGGGGCAGGGGTGGGTCGCATTGCATGACCTGCCCGCTGATCCGCGACGCGGTTTAAGGAGACGAAGATGCCGATCAACCTGCATGGTCGCAGTTTCCTCGAGCTGCTCGACTTCACCCCCGCTGAAATCCGCTATCTGTTGCGGCTGGCGGGCAGTTTGAAAGAAGCGAAAGCAGCAGGCACCGAACAGCAGCGGCTGCGGGGCAAGAACATCGCCCTGATATTCGAGAAAGACAGCACCCGCACCCGGTCAGGGTTCGAGGTGGCAGCCTACGATCAAGGCGCACATGTCACCTATATCGGCCCCTCGGGCAGCCATATCGGGCATAAGGAAACGATGAAGGACACGGCGCGGGTGCTGGGCCGGTTCTATGATGCCATCGAATACCGGGGCTTCGCGCAGGCCGATGTCGAGACCTTGGCGCAGTTTTCCGGCGTGCCGGTCTATAACGGCTTGACCGACGATTTCCACCCGACGCAGGTGCTGGCCGATCTGCTGACGATGCACGAATTCACCCATAAACACCTGTCCGACATCAGTTTTTGCTATCTGGGTGATGCCTCGGGCAATATGGCGGCGTCCCTTCTGGTCGGGGCGGCGCTGATCGGCATGGATATCCGGCTGTGCGCCCCGCGCGCGTTATGGCCCGATCCGGCCCTTGTCACGCACTGCGAAAGCCTGGCCACGATGCATGGCGGGCAGATCCTGCTGACCGAAGATGTGGGCGCGGCGGCCAAGGGCTGTGACTATGTCTATACCGATGTCTGGGTGTCGATGGGCGAGCCGGACACAGTCTGGGCCGAGCGGATCAAATTGCTGACCCCCTACCGCGTCACCACTGCGGTGATGGCCGCCACCGGCAACAGCCACGCCAAGTTCCTGCACTGCCTGCCTGCGTTCCATAACCGCGATACCGAGGTGGGCGAGGAAACCTTTCAGAAGTTTGGCATCGACTGCATGGAGGTCACAGAAGAGGTGTTCGAATCCCCCGCCTCGGTCGTGTTCGATCAGGCTGAAAACCGGATGCACACGATCAAGGCGGTGCTTGTCGCCACGCTTGGACAGTAAAATGGGGGGAGCCTAAGATGCGGATCGTCGTGGCCCTTGGTGGCAATGCCCTGCTGAAACGCGGCGAGCCGATGACCTATGAGGCGCAGCGCAGCAATGTGCGGATCGCGGCGCTGGCTTTGGCTGATCTGGCACAGGATCATCAGATCATCGTGGCGCATGGCAACGGGCCGCAGGTCGGGCTGATGGCCTTGCAGGCGGTGGCCTATGCGCCGAAAACCCTGTGGCCGCTGGATGTGCTGGGCGCGGAAACCGAAGGGATGATCGGCTATCTGATTGAGCAGGAGTTGATGAACGCGCTGCCGAAAGGCGCGGAATGCGCGACGCTTTTGACC
>JANOMH010000839.1:0-1596 GCA_031420215.1 Rhodobacterales bacterium
AAATTGAACGCCTTGCCGAACCACAACAGCAACGGGGCATGTTCAGTAATATCCGCCCCGCGCACCGATTGTGACCCGGAATACCACAGCTTGAGCGCCGTAAAGATGCTGACCGTGCCCAAGGTCACGATGAACGGCGGCAGTTTGACCCGGGTGACCAACATGCCGTTGATCCAGCCCATCAGCCCGCCGAAAAACAGACCGATCAGAATGGCGATGCCCGTGGGCAGGCCCACTTCGACCGACAGCTTGCCCATGATGACCGAAGACAACACCAGAATCGCCGCCACCGACAGGTCGATCCCGGCGGTCAGGATGATGATGGTCTGGGCAATGGCCACGACCCCCACAACGGTGACTTGTTTCAGCACTGTGGACAGGGTGCCCGGCGTCATGAAGCGGACGTTTTCATGCAGATACATGTCGATCAGGCCAAAGGCCGCGACACTCAGGATCAGAACCAAGGCCGGAATGGCGGTTGGATACTCGCGCAGAAACCCGCGCAGCACATGGATCAGCGATTTATCGTCGCGGGCAAAGCTGGCCACCGCACTATCGGCTTTGTTCAGCGTCGCCTCGAAATCCGAGATGGTTTTGGTCGGCGCGTCATTATCCGTCATCATGTCCCCTCCCTTAATTTTTCTTCGCAAAACGTCCATCTTAGGTGTGGTCGTACAAAGGGCGACAGTAATGTCGCCCTTTGCTTAGTCAATTGTGTTTAGAACTGTTGCGTCAGACCGCAGAGTTTAGCCCCAGCAGCGTGCGGTGCCTTCGGCGCTGTCGATCGACGGCACACCTTCGGCGGGCTGGTCGGTCACCAGGTTCACACCGGTGTTAAAGAACGACAGCCCTTCGGTCACGACCGGCTTGGTGCCGTCAGCGGCGTATTTGGCAATCGCTTCAACACCCAGGGACGCCATCAACAGCGGGTATTGCTGCGAGGTGGCACCAATGACGCCGGAAGCAACATTGGCCACACCCGGGCAACCACCGTCAACCGACACGATCAGCACGCCGGTTTTGCCAGCGTTCTGCAGCGCTTGGTACGCGCCTTCAGCAGCAAGTTCGTTGATCGTGTAGACGACATTGATATCGGGGTCGATCGCCAGCAGGTTTTCCATCGCAGTCACGCCGCCTTCGACCGAGGCTTGGCTGGTCTGGTGGCCGATGACGCGGGCATCAGATTCCGAACCCATCACGGTCAGATCGGGCACTTCGATGCCGAAACCAACAAGGAAACCAGTGTCACGCTGCACGTCAACCGAGATGTTGTCGGCATTGATGTCGAGCATGGCGATTTTGGCATTGGCAGCTTCTGCACCCAACGTTGCGGCAGCCCACTGACCAATCAGCAAACCGGCCTGAAAGTTGTCGGTCGCAAAGGTAATGTCCTGTGCATTGGGGTCCCCCAGCGGCGTGTCCAGTGCAATGACCAGGATCCCCGCTTCACGAGCGGCAATCAGGGCCGGCCCGACCGAGTCGTTGGACGGGGTGATCAGGATACCCTTGGCGCCCGAGGCGACACAGTTTTCAATCGCGGTGATCTGCGGAGCAGCATCGCCATCGGTCACACCGGCAAAGGCTTGGAAATCCATG
>JANOMH010000840.1:0-2379 GCA_031420215.1 Rhodobacterales bacterium
CGATCCATGCGCACGGGTCCGCCGACCAGAAGGCGATGTATCTGCCGAAGATGGTATCCTGCGACTGGACCGGCACGATGAACCTGACCGAGCCGCATTGCGGCACCGATCTGGGGCTGATGCGCACGAAAGCCGAGCCGCAGGGCGACGGGTCGTACCGGATCACCGGCCAGAAGATCTTCATCTCGGCGGGCGAGCATGATCTGGCCGACAACATCATCCATCTGGTGCTGGCCAAGGTGCCGGGCGGCGGCGAGGGGACCAAGGGGGTTTCGCTGTTCATCGTGCCGAAGTTTCTGGTCAATGCCGATGGGTCGCTGGGCGACCGGAACCTGCTGTCCTGCGGCAAGATCGAAGCAAAGATGGGCATTCACGGCAATGCCACCTGTGTGATGAATTATGACGGGGCCACCGGGTTCCTGTTGGGCGAGGCGCACAAGGGCATGCGCGCGATGTTCACGATGATGAACGATGCACGGCTGGGCGTGGGCTTGCAAGGCTATGCTTTGGCTGAAGCCGCTTATCAGAACGCCGTGATCTATGCCAAAGACCGCTTGCAGGGCCGTGACGTGACCGGGGCGAAGTTCCCCGACAGGCCCGCCGATCCGATCATCGTGCATCCCGACATCCGGCGCAGCCTGATGGATCAGAAAAGTTTTGTCGAAGGTGCGCGGGCCTTCACTTATTGGGGGGCCACCCTGCTCGACCGGGCGCATAAGATGGGCGATGCGCAAGCCCTTGGGCTGGTGTCGTTGCTGACCCCGGTGATCAAGGGGTTTCAGACTGACAAGGGCTTTGATTATACCATAGCCGCCCAGCAAGTGTTTGGTGGGCATGGCTATATCGAGGAGTGGGGGATTTCGCAATTTGCCCGCGATGCAAGGATCGCGATGATTTATGAGGGGGCCAATGGGATACAGGCGCTCGATCTGGTGGGCCGCAAGCTGGCGCTGGATGGCGGCAAGCATGTGATCGGGTTCTTTGATCTGGTCAAAGGCTTTATCAAGGAGAATGACGGACATCCGGCGCTGAAATCGGGGTTTCTGGAACCGCTGAAAGCCGCCAGCAAAGATATGCAGGCGGCGGGGATGTATTTCATGCAGAACGGGATCAAGGACCCGAATGCCGCCCTGGCCGGATCGCATGACTTCATGCATCTGATGGGCCATGTCTGTCTGGGGCTGATGTGGGCCAAAATGGCGCTGGCCGCATATGAGGCACTGGCTGCCGGGGCCGGTGACACCGCGTTCTATCAGGCCAAAATTGCCACCGGCCGCTACTACATGACCCGTCAGTTGCCCGCGACCGCCATGCATCTGGCCCGGATCCTGACCGGCGCCGAAACCGTAATGGCGCTGGAGGCTGCGGATTTTTGAGGTAGGATCGGCGAAAGTGGCGATTATCGGCGCAGAACCTTTACCGTGGTAAAGGTTTTTGGGTCTAAAATACCAATATTAACCGTATGTTAACGGGATGTTCAGGAAATGTTAAGCAAAGGCCCGCGATGCCCAAACGTCTGAAACTGACCCGCCGGTTCCCGGTTGCTATGACCGAGGATGGTTATCGGCGGCTGAAACGCTTTGCTGCCGGGGCCGGATTGGACGAAGGTGAGGCGCTGTCGTTTCTGTTCGAGAACTTTGACAGCGTGATGGATACGGATAACTTCGGGCACCGCTTGCGCCTGTTCAATGCCGAGTTGGAGGCGAGGAAGAAATGACGATGGACAACACACTTGCGATTGTGACTACAATATCGACTTTTGCTGTTTTCGTGGCAACCGTTGTGCTCGCGATTTACACAAAACAGCTAGCTGAACGAACATCACAACCGTTTGTCACCTACATGATGAAGTCTAGCAGTGCTAACTCAGTGGCGATGGACCAGACACTTTTTAATTCTGGAACCGGAACAGCATTTGATATCGTCGCGAAGATGACGCCTGCCCCACCGACACCGTCAGAAACTGATGACGAGAAGCGTCCAGAAGTAAGAAGAATCTCACTTTTGCCTCCAGGCCAGTCAATTAGTTTCGCAGGCTCACTAAGCAAAGATATAGCGGATACTAAATTTAGTATTGATGTCAGCTGGGCACTAAAACCAAACGGCAAGAAAAGAACGTCGCTTAAATACGAAACAAGCGCGTTTGATGGATTTGCGGCTGGTTTTCAGGTTAAATCAATTCACCATATAGCTCAAGAACTAGAAAAAATTCGTTCGTTTATTCAGGCAGGGAAAACAAGATGATGCAACTGCACTGTTTTGGTGAAAGTGGGAATGCCTACAAGGCCGCGCTGACCTTGGCCCTGTCTGGGGCCGAGTGGGAGCCGGTTTATGTGGATTTCTTTAATGGCGCCACCCGCACCCCGGAATTCCGGGCGC
>JANOMH010000841.1:0-7277 GCA_031420215.1 Rhodobacterales bacterium
CATGATGGCGGTGCGCGGGGTATCCCTGAGCATTTCCAAAGGCTCTGTTGTCGGTGTCGTCGGCGAAAGCGGCTGTGGCAAATCCACATTGGCCCGGCTGGTTTTGCGCCTGATAGAGCCGACAAGCGGCACGGTCACCTATGACGGCACTGACCTGACCGCGCTGAAACCCGGCCCGATGCGGGCGATGCGCCGCCGGATGCAGATGGTGTTCCAAGACCCCTATTCCAGTCTGGACCCGCGCTATACCCTGGCCGATGTGCTGACCGAACCCTATGTGGTTCAAGGGGTTAAGCTGCCCGCAGGACGGGTGGCCGAGTTGCTGGCCCAGGTCGGACTGTCCACCGACACCGCCCAAAGCTACCCGCACCAGTTGTCCGGCGGCCAACGCCAGCGCGTCGGCATTGCCCGCGCTTTGGCTTTGGCCCCGGAATTTCTGGTGCTGGACGAACCCACAGCCTCGCTAGACGTATCGATTCAGGCGCAGATCATCAGCCTGCTGCAAACGCTGCGCGCCGATCTGGGCCTGACCTATCTGTTCATCAGCCACGACCTTGGGCTGGTGCGCTATTTCTGCGACCGGATCGTGGTGATGTATCTGGGATCGGTGGTCGAGGATATGCCCGACCCACAGGCCAGCCCGCGCCACCCCTATACGGCGGGGCTGATGGCCAGCACCTTTGCCCCCGACCCGGCCAAACGCAAGGACATCGCCCTGATGTCGGGTGAAATCCCGTCCCCGTACAACCTGCCGCCCGGCTGCGCCTTTGCCGGGCGCTGCCCACGCGCGACCGCACAATGCCGTGCTGAAAACCCGACCCTGACCACCGATCCCAAAGGCCATGCCGTGGCCTGTTTTAACCCGATCTGAGGCCGATATGCCCTTTCACGTCCTGACCGCCGAATTCCTGCACGAAAGCAATACGTTCAAAAAGGGAACCACCACCTTGCGCGATTTCGCCGCCCATGTGCTGTATGACGGCGACGCAGGGCTTGGGTCTCGGCTTCAGGCCAACACCGAAATCGGCGGGTTCATGGCCGTGGCCAAGGCTGAAAACTGGACCACGACCCATGTGATTTCCGCCCATGCTGAACCGGGCGGCAAGGTTGCGCGAGAGGCATATGAGCATATCGCGGCCAAGATTTGCGCGGCGGTTCGGGCACACAAAGGTCAACTGAATGGTTTACTATTGGCCCTGCATGGGGCAATGGTGACGCAAGACCACCAGGACGGCGAAGGTGAACTTCTGACCCGGATCCGCGCCATAACCGGCCCCGATCTGCCGATTGCCATCACGCTGGACCTGCATGCCAACGCGACCCCAGCCATGGCCCGATTGGCCGATATCGTCGTGGCGTTCAAGACCTATCCGCATATCGACATGACCCTGACCGGGACGCATGCGGCGCGGCTTTTGCATGACATGATGGCGGGCAAGACCCGGCCCCGCACCCTGCGCACGCATCGGCCCATGCTGGATGACACCAATGCCGGGCGGTCCGACGCGGGGCCGATCGTGCCGCTATATGCCGCCGCCCGTGCCTATGAAACCGAACCCGGCATCCTCGCCGTATCCCTGAACGCGGGCTTTTCGGACGCCGATATAGCCGAGGTCGGGCCGACCACTTTTGTCACCTATGACCAGTTGTTCCCCGGTGCCGAAGCCCGCGCCCTGACCATCGCCAACCAATTGTCTGACGCGGTCTGGGCTGCACGCGGAGCCAGCGAGAATACCTTCCTCGACGTGCCCGACACCATCGCCCTCGCGCAAGCGCATCCCATGGACCAAGGCCCGCTGATCATCGCCGACTATTCCGACAACCCCGGTTCGGGCGCCTATGGTGACGCCACCAACCTGCTTGCGGGCATGATCGACGCCGGACTGCAGAACGCCACCTTTGGCCCGATGATCGACCCCAAAGCGGCCGCCGAACTATGCGCCGAACGGGTGGGCGACACCTTGACCATTGAATTGGGCGGAAAAAACGACCCGGCCTTTGGCGGCGGCCCGCTGACCCTGACTGGAACAATCCGGGCGCTGTCGGACGGGCAGATCACTGGCGACGGGCCGATGATGGGTGGCCAGCAGCTGAATTTCGGCCCGACGGCGGTGTTCCGGGTGGGCGGGATCGACATTCTGGTGGTCACTGAGCGCGGCCAGATGCTGGACCAGCAGCAGTTCAAGGCCTTTGGGATCATGCCTGCCGAAAAGTCTGTGGTGGCGCTGAAATCCATGCAACATTTCCGCGCCGCCTTTGAACCCATTGCCGCGCGGGTGATTGTCTGCGACTGCGGGGCACTGTCGACGCCGCAAATGCACCGCCGACCCTATGTGAACGCGCCGCGCCCGATCTATCCGCTTGATCCGGACATGGTCTTTCCCGGATGAAAAGAGGGCTTTCAATAGCCGCGGTTCCGTCACAGATTACGCAAGTCCCGTGCCAAAGGCTGCCCGAATGACCGACCTGTCCCCCACTCAGGAACTCCACGCCAATGTGGCCCAGCCGTTCAACGCCGCCCGGGCGATGCCGAAATCGGTTTATACCTCGTCTGAATTTCTGGCGCAGGAACAGGCGCATATCTTTGCCACCGAATGGCTCTGTGCGGGCCGGGCCGAAAGCCTGCCCAACCCCGGCGATTATCTGACGATGGAGATTGCGGGCGAGCCCGTCATCGTGCTGCGCGACCGCGACGGCACCCTACGTGCGATGTCAAACGTCTGCCGGCACCGGATGTCGACCTTGCTGGAGGGGCGGGGAAATACGCGGGCGATTGTCTGCCCCTATCACGCCTGGACCTATAACCTGGACGGCACCCTGCGCGGCGCGCCCGCCATGGGCCTGAACGCGGCGTTTTGCAAAACCGATATCGCCCTGCCGCAGATCCGGTGCGAGGATTGGTTGGGCTGGATCATGGTCAGCCGTAACCCGGATGCTATCAGCCCGGCAGAGCGCCTGCGCGACGTGGCCGCACTGGTCGGCTATCTGGACATGTCCACCTATACCGAAACCTTCCGCGAGGAATTCAGTTGGGCCACGAATTGGAAGGTGCTGGCCGAAAACTTTATGGAAAGCTACCACTTACCGGTTTGCCATGCGGGCACCATCGGGGGGTCGGTCGACCTTGACCTGATGACCTGCCCGGTGGGGACCGAGGCGTTTAACTACCACTGGATTGTCAAAAACGACACTGTGCCACTGTCGCTGGCGCATCCGCTAAATACCACTTTGACCGGTGATCAACGGCGCATTACATGGCTGCTGGCGATTTATCCGGCACTGCTGATCACCCTGACGCCCGGGTATTTCTGGTATCTGTCGCTGACCCCAGAGGGGCCGGGGCAGGTGAAAGTTCTGTATGGTGGCGGCATGTCGGCGGATTTCATCGCTGATCCCGCCGCCCCCGCGCACCTGGCCCAAGTCAAGGCGTTGTTGGACAAAGTGAATATCGAGGATAAAGGCTGCACCGAAAAGGTCTATCGCGGCCTGCTGTCCGCCCTGTCCGCCCCCGGCCCGCTGTCGCATCTGGAGCGGCCGAATTATGAATTTGCGACCTATCTGGCCAGCAAAATCCCGGCCTGAGCCGTGCCGCAAACATCGCGGCTTGGGTCGTATCTTAGCGATACCCCCTTGCAAAGAGCGCAACCCACAGGCTAGCTAGTCGTGTCAGGATCGGGAGAATCTGGTGGAAACACCAGTGCCGAAGGAGCAACCGCCCCGGTAAACTCTCAGGCAAACGGACCGTCCTGACAGCGGACTCTGAAGAGTGGTGCAGGCAGCACCCGCCGAAGGGATAACGATCTCAGGCGTTCCAATTGGGACAAGGACAGAGGGGGCATCGTGGGGCGGGGATTGGCCTGTCTGATCGGTGCTGGCCTATGGGTCCGGCGATAGGGGGTTGGGTTGGATAACCTGAATACCACGGAAATACAGCGGCTTGGCCTGCATGATCTGCATGTCGGGCTGGGCGGGCGCATGGTGCCCTTTGCGGGCTACGAGATGCCGGTGCAATACAGCGCCGGGGTCATGGCCGAGCATTTGCACACCCGCGCACAGGCCGGGCTGTTCGATGTCAGCCACATGGGGCAAGTTCTGCTGCGGCCCAAGGGCGATTATGACGCGCTGTGCCGAGCGTTCGAGGCGCTGATGCCCGTCGATGTGCTGTCGCTTGCTCCGGGCCGCCAACGTTATGGGCTTTTTACCAATGAAACCGGGGGGATACTGGACGATCTTATGTTCGCCAATCGCGTTGACGATGGGGGCGATCACATCTTTGTCGTGGTCAACGCCGCCTGTAAAGCCGCCGACATTGCCTATATGACCGCCCATCTGTCCGCCGTTTGCAACGTGATCCCGGTGACCGACCGGGGGCTTTTGGCGCTGCAAGGGCCAGCCGCCGAGGTCGCCCTAGCCCGCCTCGTGCCAATGGTCACGGGCATGCGGTTCATGGATGTAACCATTGCCGACTGGAACGGCGTGCCGCTGTGGATTTCGCGGTCGGGGTATACCGGCGAGGATGGGTTCGAAATATCTGTGCCTGAAACCAATGCCTTGGCTTTGGCCCAAGCGTTGCTGGCGATGCCGGAAGTGATGCCCATCGGCCTCGGCGCAAGGGATTCTTTGCGTCTGGAAGCGGGCTTGTGCTTGTATGGCCACGACATCGACACCACCACCAGCCCGGTCGAGGCCGCGCTGACCTGGGCGATCCAAAAGGTCCGGCGCACAGGCGGCGACCGGGCAGGCGGCTTTCCGGGGGCCGCGCGCATCCTGTCCGAATTGGCCAATGGTCCGGCCCGCAAGCGGGTGGGTTTGCGCCCCGAAACCCGCGCCCCAATGCGCGAAGGCACCGCTTTATTCGACGGCGATGCGCCCACCGGCACCGTAACATCCGGCGGTTTCGGCCCCTCGGTCGGTGCCCCCATTGCCATGGGCTACGTCTCAACCGGGGCCACGCACCTGCTGGGCGAGGTGCGCGGCAAGCGGTTGCCTGTCACCGTCTGCCCGCTTCCCTTTCATCCAACCACCTATAAACGCTAAGGAAAACCACGATGAAATATACCGAAGATCACGAATGGCTGCGCGTCGAGGGCGACCTGATTGTCGTGGGCATCACCGAACATGCGGCCACACAACTAGGTGACGTGGTGTTCGTCGAACTGCCCGAGGTCGAGGCGATGGTGGGCGAGGGCGACGAAGTTGTGGTGATCGAGAGCGTCAAAGCGGCGTCCGATATTCTGGCCCCGATTGATGGTGAGATTGTCGAAGTGAACGACAAATTGACCGACAAGCCGGGCCTTGTGAACGACGATCCCTTGGGCGCGGGCTGGTTTTTCAAAATGAAGGTCGACGACATGTCTGTGATCGACCAATTCATGGACGAAGACGAATATATGGACATGATCGGATGAGCTTTACCCCCTCAACCTACGACCCCTACGACTTTGCTAACCGCCGCCATATCGGCCCGTCCCCGTCAGAAATGACAGCAATGTTAGCGGCTTGCGGGGTTGCAACGCTTGATCAGCTGATCGACGAAACCGTGCCAGCCTCGATCCGGCAAACCGTGCCTTTGGACTGGGCACCGTTGACCGAACACGGTCTGTTGGCCCGGATGCGGGACGTGGCGGACAAGAACAGGGTGATGACCCAACTGATTGGTCAGGGTTATTACGGCACTGTAACTCCGCCCGCTATCCAACGGAATATATTGGAAAATCCGGCCTGGTATACGGCCTATACCCCCTATCAGCCCGAGATTGCCCAAGGGCGGCTTGAGGCGCTGTTGAACTATCAGACCATGGTCGCCGACCTGACCGGCCTGCCCATCGCCAACGCGTCCCTGCTGGACGAGGCGACAGCGGCGGCTGAAGCGATGACCATGGCGGAACGCAGCGCTAAATCCAAGGCGCGGGGATTCTTTGTCGATCACGGATGTCATCCGCAAACCATCGCGGTGATCCAGACCCGCGCCGCGCCTTTGGGCATTCAGGTCATCGTCGATGCGCCGGAAAATCTTGATATATCAATGGTTTTCGGGGCGATCTTTCAGTACCCCGGCACCTATGGGCATGTGCGCGATTTCAGTGCCGATATTGCCGCTTTGCACGGGGCCAAAGCCTTAGCCATCGTTGCGACCGACCTTTTGGCACTGACGATGCTCAGGGATCCCGGTGCGATGGGGGCGGATATTGCGGTGGGTTCGTCGCAGCGTTTCGGTGTGCCGATGGGCTATGGCGGCCCACATGCGGCGTTCATGTCTTGCCGGGACGACCTGAAGCGGTCGATGCCCGGCCGGATTGTCGGCGTGTCAATTGATGCGCGGGGCAACAAGGCCTACCGGCTGTCGCTGCAAACCCGCGAGCAGCATATCCGGCGGGAAAAAGCCACGTCGAACGTCTGCACGGCGCAGGCTTTGCTCGCTGTCATGGCCAGCTTTTACGCGGTATTTCATGGGCCTGAGGGGTTGCGGGCGATTGCCGAGCAGGTGCATTTTCGAACCGTCCGGCTGGCCAAGGCTTTGCGGGCTGCGGGCGCAAAAGTCGGTCCAAGGGCATTCTTTGACACCATTACGGTCGAGGTCGGTGTGGGGCAGGCCGGTATTCTGGCAGCCGCTCGGGCCGAAGGGATCAACTTGCGTAAAATCGGCACCGACCGGGTTGGCATTTCTTTGGATGAAACCAGCGATGACAAGGTGTTACAAGGCGTTCTTCGTGCATTTGGTATCTTGGTGGCACCGCCGCATCGCGGGTCACTGGGCTTTCCCGAAACGCTGCTGCGCACCACCGATTACCTGACCCATCCGGTATTCCACATGAACCGGGCCGAGTCTGAAATGATGCGCTACATGCGCCGTTTGTCCGACCGCGACCTTGCTCTGGACAGGGCGATGATCCCGCTGGGGTCTTGCACGATGAAGCTGAATGCGGCCGCCGAAATGATGCCGATTACATGGCCGGAATTCGGGTCTTTGCATCCCTTCGCGCCTGCCGATCAGGCGGCGGGGTATAGGGAAGCCATTGACGATCTGGCACAAAAGCTATGTTTTATAACGGGTTACGACGCGATGTCAATGCAACCAAACTCCGGCGCGCAGGGCGAATATGCGGGGCTGCTGACGATTTCTGCCTATCACCGGGCGCGGGGGGATTCGCAGCGCAAGGTGTGTTTGATTCCGGTTTCCGCCCATGGCACTAATCCCGCCTCGGCCCAGATGGCCGGGATGGACGTCGTGGTGGTCAAATCCGCCCCCAATGGTGATGTGGATCTGGAGGATTTTG
>JANOMH010000842.1:0-1799 GCA_031420215.1 Rhodobacterales bacterium
AGCGATGGAAAAGAAGTCACCGGCCACAAACTCATGCTTGGCCAGTTGCCGGTCGAGCACGCCATAAAGCCGGCCCACCTCGGCCCGGTAACGGGACTTGGCATAGGGCAGGTCGTTGGGCGGGTCCATCGCCGGGGCATAGCTTAGAAAATGATGCGCCTGTCCGGCCATCGGCCCAACCCCACCCATCTGCCACATCAGCCATTGATCCACCGCAATCCGGTCGCGCTGGGTCGGGCCGCAAAAGGTGCCGGTCTTGCGGGCCAGATATTGCAGGATCGCGCCGGATTCAAAAATCGACACCGGCTGGCCATCCGGCCCCTCGGGGTCGGTAATCGCGGGTATCCGGTTATTTGGTGCAACCGCCAGAAAATCAGCGGCAAACTGTTCACCTGCACTGATGTTGATCAGATGCAGGGTATAAGGCAGGCCCATCTCCTCCAGCGCGATGCTGATTTTCCAGCCGTTCGGGGTGGGCCAATAATACAGATCAATCGGTGCGGGCATCTGAGTCTCCGGCGGGGGTTGCGCCGGTCAGGATGGCCTATGCTGTCCAAAGGGCAAGTGCAGAAATGCAAACCTTGGCTGAGCTGGTGGTGGGGCCAGCTCTGCCCGCAAAAAGGGCAATGGGGTAAGCCCCGGGGTCAGCAACAGGGCGCGATACAGTCGCCAGACACCGGGGCGCAAATAACCCGACCAATGGCATATCCGGGCCGCCGGGGCCGGAATCGGATAACCCAGCCCCGCCAGCCGGGACAGGCTTGGGCCATGATCCAGCGGCAGGTCAAGCCAGTTTGATGCGGTCATCACGCCTCGCCCGATGGTCAGCCCCAGATGCGGCAGGGCTGCCCACAGAAGCAGATCAAAAACCCCGTTCTCGCGCCCCAAGACATTGAACACCTGCGCCGTCTGTCCGGCAGGGGTGGCCAGTGCCGCCGCCGCTTCGCCCCGGAACACCGCAGCGGCCAGCAGGATCACCCGCTGCACCGCATGGCGCGGCAACCGGTGCAGGGCGGCAAACGCCACCCGCGCGCCCAGACTATGGCCAAAGATATGCACCGGTCGCGCCGGGTCAATCGCCCGCAGGGTCGCGATCAGCCGCGCCAGTTGGTCGCCTGCAAGCGCTGCCTGCCGGTGTGCAGCCCAGATCGTGCCCCGCGCTTCCCAGCCAAAGCCGATAGCCAGCCCCTGATCCCCGGTCAGGCCCAGATGGCGCGGCCATGAAATCGCTTTCCAGCAGCCGGGGTCGGGGGTGTCGGACAGAATATGCCGATGCGGGTCATGTGGGGGCGTTGAAGGGCTGAACCGGTAGCCATGCAACAAGATGACAACCGGGGCGTCCGGTGCCAATCTGTCCAGTGCTGCCCCGAGTGTGGCCGCATCAGGCAGGTTTGCTTCGTTGACTGGTAGGAGTGACATGAGTGCCCCACAACATCTTGTGTCTGCCCTTAGACTCATGGTGCAACTGCAGCATGAATTTAGGGTGACAGCAGCGTGACGGTGCAGTCCGGCCACAGGTCCACCCGCCGGTGGTGGGGCAGTTTGAACGGTAGCAATGCAGAGGAAGCTGGCGTTAGCCTGAACAGTCTGGCAGAGGGCAGTGCCTGATCGCCGGGTGGGCGCAGCAATGCGGGTTCCGCAGAGCTTTATGGTGCCGGCACTGCTGTAGATATTCCAGATACCGCTGCTACAGGAGCGCCTGCCCGATGGGGGGTGATGAGCGAACAGAAATCCCCCAGTGGGGGATTTCCGCGAAGAACGCCCGGCCCGTGGCCGGGCCGGGGTGGCAGGCGCTGCCC
>JANOMH010000843.1:0-4102 GCA_031420215.1 Rhodobacterales bacterium
TGTATGCGGGGGGCATAGGCCCGTTAAGCCTCTAGCGTGAAACATTTTTTCTGGGTTCGCACCTTTGGGTGCGCGGTTCGCAGGTGCGCACTTCGCGCTTCGGTTCGCAGCAGCCCATCGCCGTCTTCACTTGTTCGCCCCACCTCCCTGCCCGCCCCAACTGGCCCGGTGTTCATCACCGGGCCGTTCCTTTTTCAGGAGACCGCCCCTTGCAGATCGACATGATGCAAACCGCCCGGCTGGTGCCCTACATCCGCAACGCCCGCACCCATTCCACCGATCAGGTGGCGCAGATCGCGGCCTCAATGGCCGAGTTTGGCTTCACCAACCCGATCCTGATCGGCGAGGACGATGTGATCGTCGTCGGGCACGGGCGGCTGATGGCGGCGCAAAGCCTTGGCCTGGCACAAGTGCCGGTGATCGTTCTGGACCATCTCTCCGAGGCCCAGCGCCGGGCCCTGATCCTCGCCGACAACCGGATTGCCGAAAACGCCAGGTGGGACAACGCCATGCTGGCCTCGGAACTTGCGGCGCTGCGCGACGAAAACTTCGATCTGGACATGATCGGCTTTGACGAGGCTGAGCTGGAGGAATTGCTGGCAGGATTTGAATTTGGCGATGCGGTCGCGCTGGGCGGCGAGGGACAAGGCGGCGGGGTTGGCGACAGCGATCACCAACCGGCCGCGTCGTCCTCCGGCAGCCTGGCCGCCCGCTTTGGCATCCCGCCCTTCTCGATCCTCGATGCCCGCAAGGGCTGGTGGCAGGATCGCAAGCGCGCCTGGCTCGACATGGGCATTCGTTCCGAACTCGGCCGCGGCGAAGGCGATCGCGCCTGTCCCGGCGGCAGCCCGATGCCCGGCAACGGATCGCGCAAGGATTACAAACCCGGTGCCGCCAAGGCGTTCAACGATGGCGCAGTCCTCGGCGGTGGTGGTTTGGCCGATCAGGTCGCCAAGGCTGCCACCGCCCGCCGCCAGAAAAAGGAGGCCGCCCATGGCTAAGTCGCCCGCCCGCACTTTCGGCCAGGACCTGATGCGCGGCGAGCATGTGGTCGGCGGCGACAAAACCAACGGCGGCGTGCTGATGCCGTCGCATTCGTCGGGCGACCCAAGCTTCTACGCCAAGAAACGCGCCAAGGAAGCCGAACTGGGCCACGAGTTGACCACCGAAGCCTTCCTTGCCGATCATTACCAAGCCTCCGATGCTGCCACCGCATCCGGCACGTCGATCTTCGATCCCGTCCTGTGCGAAATCGCCTATCGCTGGTTCTGTCCGCAGGGCGGCACGGTTCTTGATCCCTTCGCGGGCGGATCGGTCCGCGGCATTGTCGCGTCTCAGCTTGGCCGGGCATACGTCGGCATCGAACTCAGGGCCGAACAGGTTGCGGCCAACCGGGCTCAAGCGGCGCTGGGCGCGGGCCCAGCCCCGCAGTGGATCACCGGCGACAGCCGCGACATTGCCACGCTGGCGAAATCCGTGGACGCCGATCTGATCTTCAGCTGCCCACCCTATTGGAACCTCGAGGTCTATTCCGACGACCCGGCCGACCTTTCCACCCTGGGAAAAGATGCGTTCTTCGATGCATATGCCCAGATAATCGCCGGGGCGGTATCACGGCTGCGCAACGATCGTTTCGCCGTCTGGGTAATCGGCGATGTCCGCGATGCGGGTGGGTTCTTCGTCAATCTGCCGGGCCGGACGATTGAAGCCTTTGAGGCCGCAGGTGCCCGGTTCTACAACGACGCGATCCTCGTTACTGCCGTCGGGTCGCTGCCGATCCGCGCCGGACGGCAATTTGAAGCCTCGCGCAAGCTGGGCCGCACCCATCAGAATGTACTGGTTTTCTGCAAGGGCGACCCCAAACGTGCGACCGAGGCGACCGGGCAGGTGGAATTCGGCGAGATTGACGAGGCCGATGGCAGCGGCGACGAGGCCCCCCAAGAATGACCGCCCCGATCATCCAAACCCATGCGGGGATCTGGGTGGTCCGCGATGACCTGCACCCCGGCGGCACCAAGGCCCGGTTCATCGGCAAGGTGTTCGACGGCGTGCAGGAAGTCGTCTATGCCAGCCCGCCCGAGGGCGGCGCGCAAACCGCCCTGGCCCATGTCGCCCGGGCGCTGGGCAAGAAGGCGACGATTTTCGTGGCGCAGCGCGCCAAACCGCACGCCCGGACGCTCGAAGCGGCCCGCCTCGGTGCCAAGGTTGTGCCGGTGTCGCCGGGATATCTGACCGTCGTGCAAAGCCGGGCGCGCCAATATTGCCGTGATACCGGGGCATCGCTGATCCCGTTCGGGGCTGACATGCCGGGCGGCATTGATGCAATCGCGGCGGCGGCGCTGATGACCGGGCTTGAACCAGACGAGGTTTGGTGTGCAGCAGGTTCGGGCGTGTTGGCGCGCGGTCTGGCGCTGGCCTGGCCGAAAGCCCGGCGGAATGTCGTGCAGATCGGGCGGGAACTGTCCCCGAAGGATGTCGCCGTGGCCCGGATTCACATCTATCCGCGCGCCTTCGGGCAGGTGGCGATCCCTGTGACCGCGTAGATCATCGTGCGAGCGTCGCCGATCGCCGCGCCAAAAGCCTGCGCTTCGGGCAGCGTCGCGAATTGCTGGCATGTCCTATCGCGGGGCGTGCGGCCCCGGGCGGCGACAAAGTGCGCGGCGTTCTTCAGGCAGAATTCTTCGTGGGTTGTCAGGGGCTTCATGGCGGTCTCCGTTGCGTTGCGATGGCTGCAGACAGCGCACGGGGTCAAAAGAGAGAAACTCCTAAGTCACTGAATAGATGAGGTTTCGGTCAGAATGGGAGTGTCCCGGCGAAGCTATGCCGCGCAGCGTGGGGTTTCGGAGGCGGCGGTCCGCAAGGCCATCGCTACCGGGCGGATCACGACGCTGGCCGACGGCACGATCGACCCGGCCCGCGCGGATTCCGAATGGGGTGCCCAGACCGATCCGGCGAAACAACGGGGCCCGCACGCCAAGCAGATGGGCGCGGACACGGCCGCAGGAACGGCGCGGGCGGCGACCAAGCCGGTGCCGCAGGCGGCCATCCGAGCCGTAGCCGATACCTTGCGCGATGCCGGGACCGATCCGGGCGCCCCGGAAGCGACCGGCGGCGAGGTTTCGTTCCTGCGCGCCCGGATGGCGAACGAGGTGCTGAAAGCCCAGACCGCCAAGGTCCGGCTTGAAAAGATGAAGGCCGAGGTGATCGACCGGGCCCGGGCCACGGCAATGGTGTTCGATCTGGCACGGCGCGAGCGCGATGCCTGGCTGAACTGGCCGCCGCGGGTGGCGGCAAATATGGCCGCGGAACTGGGCGTCGATGCCCATCGGATGGAGCAGGTTTTGGACACGTATCTGCGCGCGCATCTGACGGATATGGCGGAGGTCAAGATTGAGCTCCGTTGAAACATTCGATGGGTCCGAGGAAGTGCGGCGCGCTTGGATGGCCGGTCTTGCCCCCGATCCGTCGCTGACCGTTTCGCAATGGGCCGACCAACATCGCGTCTTGTCGTCGCGGGCGGCGTCAGAGGCGGGGCCCTATCGCACGGCCCGGACACCCTACATGAAAGCCGTGATGGACGCCCTGTCGCCCCGCAACCCGGCGCAGCGCGTCGTGTTCATGAAGGCGGCACAGGTCGGCGCTACCGAGGCGGGCAACAACTGGATCGGGTTCTGCATGCACCGCGCACCGGGGCCGTTTCTGGCGGTGCAGCCGACGGTCGATCTGGCCAAACGCCTGTCACAGCAACGGATCGACCCGCTGATCGAGGAAAGCCCGGACCTGCGGGCACTGGTCTTGCCATCACGCTCGCGGGATGCCGGGAACACGATCCTCGGGAAACGGTTTCCCGGCGGTCAGCTGATCCTGACCGGGGCCAACAGCGCGGTCGGCTTGCGGTCGATGCCCGCGCGCTGGGTGTTTCTGGACGAGGTTGATGCCTATCCGGGCGACGTCGATGGCGAGGGCGACCCGATCGCCCTGGCCGAGGCCCGGACCATCAGTTTCGGCCATCGCAGCAAGGTGTTTCTGGCCTCGACACCGACCCTGAAGGGCCTGAGCCGGATTGAGCGGGAGTGGGAATTGTCCGATCAGCAGCGCTATC
>JANOMH010000844.1:0-3606 GCA_031420215.1 Rhodobacterales bacterium
GGGCAGCGCCTGCCACCCCGGCCCGGCCACGGGCCGGGCGTTCTTCGCGGAAATCCCCCACTGGGGGATTTCTGTTCGCTCATCACCCCCCATCGGGCAGGCGCTCCTGTAGCAGCGGTATCTGGAATATCTACAGCAGTGGCGGCACCATAAAGCTCTGCAGAACTGGCATTGCTGCGCCCACCCGGCGGTCAGGCGCTGCCCTCTGCCAGACTGTTCAGGCTAACGCCAGCTTCCTCTGCATTGCTACCGTTCAAACTGACCCACCACCCAATCGTGGCGGTGTCGCGGCTCTATTCCAGTGGCGTCGCAATTCCGCTGCTGCTGGCGCTGACCCTTGCGGGGTTTTATTCCATCACCGCTGCCTTGGGTCTTGATTTTGCGATGATGCGCGGGCTTGGGCTGCTTCTGGGTCCGTTTCAGGGCGGGTCTTTTGTCAGCGGGCTGAGTTTTGATCTGTTGCAAGGCGTGCAGTGGCGGATTTTGCTGGACCAAACCCCGGTGATTGTCACGATTGTCGCCGTGGCGATGCTGGGCACGCTGTTGAACGCGTCGGGACTGGAACTTGCCATCGAGCGCGAGCTTGATTTCGAACGCGAGTTGAAGGGGGTGGGTGTGGCCAACATCGCGGCGGGGCTGGTTGGCGGCCTAGGCGGTTTTCATATCTTGGCCGAGACATTGTTGGCACAGCGGATCGGGCTTGTCGGCGTTTCGGCGGGGCTTGGCCTTGCCTTTGTGCTGGCGACCGTCTTGTTTTTCGGCGCAGACATGCTGGCCTATCTGCCAATCGGCTTGTTTGCCGCTGTGGTCTTTTACCTTGGGTTCGATCTCTTGCTGACCGCGATCTGGGATCATGGTATGGCGATGCCCCGGGTTGAACTGGCCATCGTGCTGGCCATGCCGGTGATCGCGCTGGTCTTTGGGTTCATGCGGGCGGTGGGGTTTGGCATTTCGGTGGCGGCGCTGTTATTTGGCGTTGCCTATTCCGGCGTCGATGCCACACGGCTGATTACAACGGCGGCCAACTTTCGTGCGCGGGTTGAAAGGTCACCGCAGGACAGCGCCCCCGGCAGGCAAACCGATGATGCCGCCTTTGGGCTGGGGGCCGATACCGCAACCCTTTTGCAGAAATACGGCACCCGAGTTGACCTCGCGGCAGGCGAAGCGCTTTTCACCCAAGGCACGCAGTCAGACCATCTGGTCTTTTTGCAAAGCGGGCGGCTGCGGGCAACGGTAACTGACTGCAACGGCGACACCCGGATTGTCAGCCGCTTTCTGCCCGGCGCCATTGTGGGCGAAATCGCCTATTATTCCGGGGTCAACCGCTCTGCCACTGTAACTGCCGAAACCAAAAGCACGGCGCTGCGGATGGATGGAGCAGAACGATGCCATAGCGGCGGCGGCGTTTCATCGCGCGCTGGCCAGAGTTTTGGCCATGCGCCTGATGACGACGACGCGGCTTTTGAACGACGCCGAATTGTAGCGCCGCCTGTCACCTTGGGGCGATTGACCATATCTGTGGCCGGGCGATGCCCAACTGCCCCAGCAGCGCCTGCCAGCCATGTCCGCTGTGGTTTTTTGGCAAACGTCCGGCCTCGTCCAGGCGGAACAGGGCCTGCGCCTGATTGTAAACCATCCCCCGCTCGGCCCCGGCTTGAACCGAGGCGAGCCAATGCTTTACCGCGCCTGACCGCTGGCCGCGATACCAGGCGGCATCGCCCGCCGCGAGTTCCGCCGAAGGTTTGCCGGCCCGATACTGCCGTGCCATCCGACCGCCACTTTTGGCGACAACGGCACTGTGCGCCAGCAAAGAGGTGTCGCCGGTCCGCCGCCACAGGTTGCATACCGCATCACACAGGAAACTGACGTTCTGCACCATATAGACTTGCGGGCGAACCATGCCGCGCACCACTGAAATGGCGTCATCCAGTCCGGCGCGGGCCCGCACCAGATCGCCCGCAACGAGCCCACGCAAGGCCCGGGCATAGCCGTCGACCACGTTGGAATTATCGTTGGTGTCGCCCTTTTTCTTGGGGTCGTTGAGGATCAGGTTCAAAATACGGCTGTCTTCGCGGGCCTCCTCCAGCCGATTCAGGCACAACGGATCGCGCAGGCGGCCATTGTGTGAACAGGCGATGGAATGGCTGATGTCGCGATCACGCGCGGCGGCAAGGGTGGCGTCGCCGCAAGCTTTGGCCGCTTCGAACCAACCCTCGACCCGTTTGAGACTGCCCAGTGACGACATCGAGGTTGCCCAGTTCTTGCGCTCGCCACACAGATCGGACACCTGCATGGACCGCCGGAAATGCGCTTCGCCGGTGGTCCAGCCGCATTTTACCATCTCGAACACGCCCGACGCCATATAGACCCATGAAATCGTCGGCAGATCGGCCAGCCGTTCGGCAATGTCGATGGATTTCTGCTGCAGGTCGTTGCCATCCAGCGCCCAGGACAGCGCACGGGAAATCAGCGCCATGCCCAGTAGATCTTGGCCAGCGTCGTGCTGTCTCCGCCACCGCTGCGCGCCAGATTAATCCCGCGCGGCACCTCGGCCAGTGAAAACGGCACCTTGTTCAACTCGTAATGGATTTCAGACAGGGTCATGTTGATTTCGGCGGCTGATATCATCGGGTCGCGCAGATTGTCTGGCTGCAAGCTGCGGTGCGGCCGCAGGCGGTAGCCGGCAAAGCTGCCCATCGCCTTGATCAGCGCCTCACCCGTGGTTTTGGGCGGGGCGCGGCCCAGCAGGCGCGCGCTTTCAAACAGGAAGTCCGCGCGGTGCCGACAAGGCTTTGCAGCAAGGCAAGGATGACATTTTGGGTTTTCTCTGCCCCCCCCCGAAAGGGCTGCCGCACGGTTCACCGCGTCTCCGATCACGGTGAATTCCATGTGGCGGTCAGACCCTACCAACCCGGCAAGAACCTTGCCCCCAGTGATCCCGATTGCCGCCTCATAGCCCGTCAGCCGTGCTGCATCCTGTACCAAGACCGCCGCAGTCAGGGCCCGCTCGGCATTGTTTTCAAACGACCGTGACTGCAACCCCCAGCCCGCCAGCAAGATCAGCCCCTTGTCATCGGTGCCGAATTTCAGCCGCAACCCGCCGTTGCCATCGATGGCGGCGCGAATACACTGCGCCAGAGTTGCAAGGGCTGGCAACTGATCGGTGCCGTGAAAATGGACCCCGGAAAACCGCGCGAACAAGATATGGGTCGACCGGAACTCGGCAACCCAATCGGTCGCGATCACCGCCAGCATGTCGCGCAAATGTTGGGGCACATAGTGCGCGATCAGCGTGGCATCCGCCGCAGAAGGATCAGGCGCGGGTTTTGGGGCTGGCACGGTGCCATGAAGTGCCAGCACCCGAACGCCGTCGGCATCGGGCCTTCTTTTGATCGGTCGTTGTATCGAAATCCGACTGAAATGTGTCGAGAAACGGCTTCTTCCCAGCCTTGGGTCAGAGAATTCAACCCCTTAGTGTATTGTATCAACAATTTCAGAGAAAATGGTGGGCGACCCTGGAATCGAACCAGGCGTGGGTTTCCCCGGCGGAGTTACAGTCCACTGCCGCACCTTGCAGCTCGTCGCCCAACTGGCATCCGGGATCGG
>JANOMH010000845.1:0-1967 GCA_031420215.1 Rhodobacterales bacterium
GGGGGAGGGGTGCGCGCCGCGCGGGAGTATTTGGGCAACTCCGAAAATGCGCGGTCAGCACGGGAAGGTGAGGGTCATGCCGTCATAGGCGGGGGTGATATGGGCAGGGGTTTCGGCATCGAGCCCGGTGTAGTCGAGGTCGATATGCATGTTGGTGAGTACGGCTTGTTTGGGGTTCGCGCGGGCGATCCAGTCCAAAGTGCGGGCCAGATGCGTGTGGCTGGGATGCGGGGTGCGGCGCAGGCAGTCGATGATCCAGCAGTCGAGGTCTTGCAACGCTGCCCAAGCCGGTTCGGGGATGGCCGAGACATCGGGCAGGTAGGCGACCGGGCCGATCCGAAAGCCGAGGGCATGGATATCGCCGTGTTCGACCTGAAATCCGGTCAGGGTGACAGGTCCGCCCGCGCCGGGAATTGCGAACGGCCCGTCGATCTGGTTCAGATCGCAGATCGGCGGATAGGAGGACCCGGCGGGCTGCACGAAAGCATAGCCGAACCGCGAGATCAGCGCGTTGCAGGTATCCGCGTCGGCCCAGACCGCCAGTCGCTGGCGCATGTTGATCACGATCATCCGCAGGTCGTCGATCCCATGCACATGGTCGGCGTGGGCGTGGGTATATATCACCGCATCCAGCGCGCCGGTTTGTGCATCGAGCAGTTGCAGCCGCAGGTCGGGCGAGGTGTCGATCAGCACGCGGGTGCTGCCTTGGTCGCTGGTGCGGGTGACCAGCAGCGAACAGCGCCGCCGGATGTTTTTGGGATTGGCCGGGTCGCACTCGCCCCATTCGGGCGCGCCGTTCAGCCCAAGGCGCGGCACCCCGCCAGAGGAGCCACAGCCCAGAATGGTGACGGTCAACTGGTCCATGTGGCGGCCTTGCTGAACAGCCGGTCGAAATTGGCGCTGGTTTGGGTGGCGAAATCCTGCACCGACAGGCCGTAAATGGCCGCCCCGGCAACGGCGGTATGGGCAGTATAGGCCGGTTCATTCCGCCGCCCCCGGTAGGGCGGTGGGGCCAGGTAGGGGCTGTCGGTTTCCAGTAATATCCGGTCGATGGGGGCGGCGGCGAAAATATCCCGCAACTCTTGCGATTTGGGGAATGCCGCGATGCCGGACATCGACAGATAGAACCCAAGGTCGAGGGCGGTTTGGGCCAGTGCCGCCGTGCTGGAAAAGCAGTGCATGACGCAGGAGAAGGGGCTTGCGCGGTGTTCAGCGGACAGGATGCGCCCCATATCGTCGTCGGCGGCCCGCGCGTGAATGATCAGCGGCAGGCCGGTTTGGCGCGCGGCTTCGATATGGATGGCAAGGGATTGCTGCTGCACCGCTTTGGTGTCGGCAGTGTAGTGATAGTCGAGGCCGGATTCGCCAATCCCGATCATTTTCGGGTGCAGGGCGATCTTCAGCAGCTCATCAAGCGTGGCCAGGGGTTCGCTGGCCGCACTCATCGGGTGGGTGCCAGCAGCGTAGAACACCGATGGATAGGTTTCGGCGATGGCCCGGACCTGGGGTTCTTGTCGCAGCCGGGTACAGATCGTCACCATGCGGCTGACCCCGGCGGCCAGCGCCCGTGCGATGATGGCGGGCCGTTCGGCATCGAAGTCGGGGAAATCGAGGTGGCAGTGGCTGTCAGTCAGGTTCGGGAGCATGTGCCGCCTCAGGCTGCGGCGGCTTGGCGCGCCGTGGCTTCGATTGCAAACAGCATATCAAGGATCAGGGCAGCAGGGTCAAGGTTGACTGCCCGTCCGGCGCGGGCGCGGGTGCTGATGTCGGATTGCAGGCGCGCCCAGCGGCGGGCGGCGTGGTCATTGGGCGACAACCGGGCGAGCAATCGCGCCTCTCCCGGCGCCCCTTGCACGGTGGGTTCGCCCATCAGACCGGCCCGTGCGGCGCGGGACAGAAAGATGTCGATCAGGTCGAGTGTCAGCGCAAATCGCGCCTCGGCCCCGCGCCCGGCGCAGGCGTCGGAT
>JANOMH010000846.1:0-4934 GCA_031420215.1 Rhodobacterales bacterium
ATCGAGGTCGCCCACATGATCCGTAAGCGGCAGTTCGGCGAAAATGGCCTTTCAGCCTTCAAACAGTTTGCAGGGTTGGCGGCATAATTATGCCCAAAACTCAGCACACGTTCAGCAGCGCATCAAGTTTGCGACAGAACCCAATCCACCGCCCCCCACCGCATGTGCCTTGACCTTGACCCGCCTGAGCCCGGCGCCCAAGGGTAAGGGCGGCATGACGCCCGCCACCATGGCGACGGCGCCGCACAGGCTGTCCGGCGGGGCTTGCCGGACGGTGCCGGATTTCATCCGGATGCCCGGCGCGGTGTCACAGGCCTCCGATTCAGGTGCGGTCCCAGCCTGCGATTTCGGTCTGGATCACCGGGTTGACCGGGGTGGCGGGCGGGTCTTGCAGAAAGGCCGCGCGCTGCAACTGATAGGGCAGATGCCGGTCCTTCTTGAGAAACGGCAGCCGCACTGCGTCGATCAGCAGCCCCGGCGGCAGCTTGAGCAGATAGGGGGGGACCCCCTGCCGGTAGAGCAGCGCGTCCAGAACCGCGGCCTCACCCGGGCCGGTTGCCGGGTCAGTCGCCGAACCTGTGCGCAGCAGTTGCAGGGTCTGCGCGATCTTCGGCTCCAGCCCGCCCATGTAATCCAGCGCCCGGCGCAGGTCGGCGGCGGGCAGGGCGCGCAGGGCCGCCACCCCGTCGGCGGCAGTCCATTTGTAGCCGACGCTGAAGCCCGCGTCGCGGAAGGCCTTGGTCATGCGCATTTCGCACATCCGGATCACCAGCTGTTTATTGGCCGAGGTCACCAGCCGTTCCCAGTAGGTCCGGAACGCCGGTCGGTCGAGGGCGGCCCGCTTGAAGTTGAACATGTAGGATTGCAGGTGCGACAGATGCGATTTCTCGACCCGGTCATTATAGACCGGGCCGAACAGGTCATCCGGCTGGGCCCGGATCTCGGCCAGCAGGGTGCAGTCGTCGAACAGCGGAAACCAGATGCTGTCATTCATCACCAGGAGATTGTCGGGCCGGAGGCCCGCATCCAGCAGATGCAGGATGCCGTCGCGATAGCCGCCGAAATCATAGCCGATGTTCGGGCGCTCCATGAGCAGATGGCAGGCCTCAAGCAGCCGGATCCGGTCGTCATCGCGCAGGGCCGTGTTCGAGACGATGAAGGGCGCAAAGCCCTGTGCTGTCAGATGGCGGCAGGTCTGAAACAAGGAGGCTTGCAGCCCGTCCGGCTGATAGATCAGCACGAGTGCCATATCTGGCAGAGGGGCGATCAGCCCGGCACTCAGGCGAACCGAGCGCCGCGCATGGCGGTCCATGCCGGTGCGGGTCCGCAGCCGGGTCTCGACCATGGCTGCAGCCATCGAGAACGGCAGGCGCAGCTGCAGCTTGATGCGCGCCAGCTCACGTTTCAGCTTCCACAACGGGATCACGGGTATTCCTTTACTGGCAGGCAAGTTCCGGTATTGGCAGGCAAGATCCGGGTGTCCGGTCAGGCTGTAACCTGATCTGGTCATGACCAGATCAGGATGCCGCGAAAGCCAGAGTATCGGGGCGGGGGGGCCGGTGCAACCATGCGCCCGGCCTTGTTGCAGCAATGCGGGCTGCCGGGTTGCGGGTGGAAAGCCGGATGAACAACAGGGTGTTTCTGGCCAAGCTGGCGGCACAATCGCCCGAATTCCTTAAAAAGACCCTGCAATACGGCGGGCTGACCGACCTTGCACTGACCGCGGACCGCGCCGCGCTGCTGCGCACCGCCGACGGTTCGGACCAATGGCGGTCAGCTGCATTGGATCATATCCGCAAAACCCTGCAGCTCACCGGGTTTCGGTATCAGTATTGTTATGCAGCCGTGCAACTGATGCAATTTCCGCTGGTCAAGAAGGGCCCCGATCTCCGGTCGGTCATTGCCCGGGCCCGCTATCTTGCGGCGGTGCAGGCGGGCGATCTGCCTGCACCGCCCGGCCCGATCCTGACTGAACTGACCCAGGCGGTGGCCTATGATCTGGCGCAGAATTACGACTGGCAAAGGCCGGGGCCTTCGCTCGACTGATCTGGGGCTGATCGCCTCCGACATCGCCCCCGACATCGCACTCTTGTTCCCGCCCCACCGCATCGCTACATCACAGCCCATGACCCGCCCCCGACCCACCTCATGACCAGACTGGCGCAGATCTTCAAAGGCTGGGAACGCCGGCTGCAGCTGGCCTATGCGGCTGACCTGTCCACCCCCGCCAACCGCCGCCGCGCACTGATCTGGAACCGCTGGCTGGATCACGGGATCCTGCGCATCTGGTGGACCAATCAGTTTGAAATTGCGCCGGGGGTGTTCCGGTCCAACCACCCGCCCCAATCCCGCTTTGCCCGGATCAGGGCCATGGGGATCAGCACCATGCTGACCCTGCGCGGGGTCAGTGGCAACCCCAGTGATCTGCTGGAGCGCGAGGCCTGTGCCGCCCACGGGATTACCCTGCATTCCATCGCCTTGCAGGCCCGCGCGGCGCCCACCCCGGCCCAGATTGCCGAACTGATCGGCCTGTTCCGCAGCCTGCCCCGGCCCTTTCTGATGCATTGCAAATCCGGCGCCGACCGGGCCGGGTTTGCCAGCGCCGTCTATCTGATGGTGATGCTGGGCGAGCCGGTGGAAAAAGCCCGGCGGATGTTGTCCTGGCGGTACTTGCATTTCTACTGGTCCAAAACCGGCGTGCTTGACCGGGTGCTGGATCTTTACGCCGCCCGGAATGCCCGCGAGCCGATCAGTTTCGAGGCTTGGGCTGCCACGGAATATGATCCGGCGGCGGTGTGACGCGTCCACGCAGATGATCGCTTGGCGCAAAGGCTGATCTGCCCTATATGGGATACGTGTATCCCATATAGGGTCGAAGCCGTGAGCAAACAAACTGCGATCCGCCTGCCGGATGAAACCTATACCCGCCTGCAGGCCCTTGCCGCGCGGACCGGGCGCACGGCGACCTTTTATATCCGCCAGGCGGTCGAGGCGCATCTGCAAGATTTGGAAGACCTGTTTACAGCCGAGCAAGCCATGATTGCCCATCAGAAATCCGGGCTGCGGGCGCTGTCATTGGACCAGTTGGACACAGAAATTGGTCTGGACAGTTGAGGTCACGCCTGCGGCTGTAAAACAGATCAAGAACCTTGGACCAACTAACGCGGCCCGGATCAGGGACTATCTGCGCGACCGTCTGGCCACGCTTGCGGACCCCCGTCAGTTGGGCAAACCCCTGACCGGCTCCGCGCTGGGTCAGTTCTGGCGCTACAGGGTGGGTGATTACCGGCTGCTGTGCGACATTCAGGATGGGGCGCTGATCGTCCTTGTGGTAGAGGTCGGCCATCGGCGCGAAGTTTATCGCTAAGGCTATGGGCAAGGGCGGCCTTACCCGAAAATCAGTCTCTATTTCCCGTAATACCCCCGATACCAGTCCACAAACCGGGCCACCCCGTCGCGCACATCGGTCTGCGGGGCATAGCCGGTCAGGCGCTGCAGCAGCCCTGCATCGGCCCAGGTGGCGGGCACGTCGCCGGGTTGCATCGGCAGATAATTGCGGATCGCCTTTTGGCCCAGACACCCCTCAATCGCCGCGACGAACTCCAGCAACGGCACCGGGGCGGAATTGCCGATATTGACGACGCGGTAGGGGGCGACGGGGGACAGGCTGTCACCCTCCGGCACCAGACCCTCGGGCCGGTCTGTCGGCAAAGGTGGCACCACATCGATCAGCAGCCTTATCGCCCGGACCAGATCGCCGACATAGGTGAAGTCGCGGGCCATCTGGCCATGGTTATAGATGTCGATGGGACGGCCGTCCAAAATCGCCGCGACAAATTTGAACAGCGCCATATCGGGCCGGCCCCAGGGGCCATAGACGGTGAAAAACCGGAACATGGTGACCGGCAGGCCCCAGAGATGGGCATAGACATGGCCCATCCCCTCGGTTGCCTTCTTGCTGGCGGCATAGATGGTCAGCGGCAGGTCGGCGGGATCAGTCTCTGCAAAGGGCATCTGGGTATTGGCCCCATAGACCGACGAGGTCGAGGCCATCAGCAGATGCCGGACCCCCAGCCTGCGCGCCGCCTCCAGAACACTCAGCGTCCCGATCACATTGGCCTGCAGATAGGCCCCCGGCGCCTCAAGGCTGTAGCGGACCCCGGCCTGTGCGGCCAGATGCACGATGATATCGGGGCCAAAGCTATCGGCGCAGGCGTCAAAGGCAGGGCGATCCTCTACCAGACCAATGGTGCAACTGAACCCCGGATGTTGCAGCAGCAGCGCATGACGGCGCTGTTTCAGGGTGACATCATAGTAATCGGTCAGGCCGTCATAGCCGTGGACGCACAACCCCTCGGCCAGCAGCGCCTGCGCCAGATGATAGCCGATGAACCCGGCCGAGCCGGTGATCAGGACGCGCAGGGGGGTGGGGTCAACCACGGGAATAAATATCCTCGTAGCGGATGATGTCATCCTCGCCCAGATAGCTGCCGGTCTGCACTTCGATCAGCACCATCGGCACCCGGCCGGGGTTTTCCATCCGGTGGACGGCCCCCAGCGGGATATAGACCGACTGGTTTTCGGTCAGCAATTGCTCGGTCTCATTCACTGTGACCCGTGCCGTGCCCGCGACCACGATCCAGTGTTCGGACCGGTGCACATGGCATTGCAGGCTAAGCGCGGCACCGGGATGCACATGGATGCGCTTGACCTGAAACCGGTCGGACAGGATCAGGGTTTCGAACCAGCCCCAGGGCCGGTGATCGACCGGAAACTGCACCGCCTGCTTGGCACCGCGGGCGCGCAACGTGCTGACCGCGCGTTTGACGTTTTGCGCATCCGACATATCGGCCACCATCACCGCATCATGCATGGCGACGGCGACGATGTTTTTCAGCCCGATGCCAACCAGCTCAATCTCGGGGCTTTCCGAC
>JANOMH010000847.1:0-3184 GCA_031420215.1 Rhodobacterales bacterium
CGCAGCTTCAGGGCCCGGCGCACCAGCGCTATGTCACAGAAATGGGCGACCAGTGCCGGGTCCGCGCTGGTCGCTTCGGCAACAATTCCGGCAATTGCCTGCCGGGCCATGTCGGGCAAGGGACCGGGGCGCTGCGTGGCCAGAAAAGCGGCCAGATTGCCGAAATCCGCCTCGGCCGGGCCAAGCGCCAGATCATCCAGGTCAATCAGCCAGACCTGTCCGCGCCCGTCGCGGATAACTTGCCCCGGATGCAGATCGCCATGCACGACGGTTTCGGCGGGCCAGCCCAATGCGCGGTCCACCACCTCCAGCCCGGCTACCCGACGCTGAATTGCAGGCATGCCCCCGGTCAGGCGCGGCAGGATACGGGCAAACGGATCAAAGCGGCGGCACTGCGCGCCACGCATCCGATGCAGCGGTGCGAGGGTTGCCAGAATCTCGGACAGGGATGGCGTGGCCCCGGCGACGATCCGGTCAAAGATCAGAACCTCGGGCAGGGCAGTTGGCCGGGCGACGGGCGTCGACACCCCTGCGGCACGAACCACTTTACTGCGCTGCAATGCGGTAAACGCCGCTTCGCCAGAGGCATAGCGTTTGTGAAACCCCGCGTCATCGACCCAGGTGGCAAGCCCGCTCATCCCAGTCTCAGGATGGCCGCCGCTGCTGCCCTCTCGCCGCTCTCGCCCAGATCGACGGGCGCACGGCGGCTGGGATCGGCGATTTGTTGCAGCAGCCAGTCCGCGGCCAGACCGGGGGCCGCCGCGTCATGCCATGCGCCAAGTCTATGCGCCCAGATCCGGGCGCGGGCCGCCTGATCGTCGATGCTGCGCGGGATCGGAAAAAGGAGTGTCGGCGTGTCGGTCGTCGCCAGTTCCAGCACAGAATTGTACCCGGACGTCGACAAGACCACATCCGCATCGCGAAAGAACGCATTCAGCCGCCCCCCCGGATCGACCGCCTCATCTGCCTGCCGCAACCGGCCAAACCCCTGTGCCCGGGGACCGATGGCCTGCACCACATGGAACCGCCCACCCGCCCGGCGGGTACGCCCCAGCAGATCGTCGATGCCTGCGTAAAGCACTCGGGCGGTATCCACCGTGCCTCCGCCGCCGGTGGCCACCAATACCCGGGGAATCCCGGCGCCCGACGCTGTCCGCGCGCCCGTCGGCCGATAGATCCAGCCTACCGGCAGAACGTCGCAAGCAGCCAGAGCGGACACGTCCGGCATCCAGTGCTCGCGTGGGTTGGCCACGATCACCTGATCCCATGGCCGCCCCTGCGCCAGACAAAAGCGGTGCATTTCACCGACCGGCGTTTCGCGCAGGATCAGGACCATGGGCGAATCCAGCGCCTCAATCCCCGGCACGGTGACGGTGTCCAGCACAAGGATCCGCTTGCCGCCCATGGGCAGTGCACCGGCCATCGCTGACCGCTCCGCGACATGAACCGTGTCGAAGGCCGCCATATCCTCTGGTTCCATTCCTTCGGGCCGCGCATTGCTGATCAGCCGCAAGATCCTCTCCGGTGCGGCCTGCCGCAAGCTGCGGGCAATTGTCGCCGTTCGGCGCAGATGGCCGAGGCCGGACTTGCTGGTCGCAAAGAAACAGATTTCGGCGCTTGGCAAGCTGGCCCTCCGGTTTTTTCGGGTCAACCCGGTTGTCATGGATGCAGCCTGCGGTTTCAACCGGTCCGGCCGCCACATATGGGCGAAATCCCCCACTACGCAATGCGCCTTGCATGGACCACGGTGCCGGACCTGGAATAAAAAAAAGCAAGTGCCCCGATGCAATCGCGGCAACGCTGAGGTCCATCATGTTCTGACGCACCGCCCAGCAGCAACCTCCAACTGCACGAATGTCAGCTCTGGGTCATTGTGCTGACGTTTACTTCAAATCTGGGTAAGCGGCACGACACGCTTTCCCGGTCAAACGGGGAGTGGGCAACTCTTGGGGGTCATCGGCTTCGGTGGTGGTTTCACTGTTAGGGAAACCACCATGGCTGTACGGCTAACCGTCGAGTCGATCTTTGAAAACGGAACCCCAAAAACGCATCATCCCGGCCACTTGTCCCGCCCGTTTCGGCAAGCCCAGCCCGGGGAAATCGGTTCCCTGTCAGAGGATGCGAGGACCATGGTTGCGCAGTTGCAGACCGCCATACTTCCTGATCAGATCAAGGAGATCGCAGCGGCGAGCCGGATCTGCCCTGACTGCGCCAAGATCAGGGCCATCCATGATTATCGGCCAAGGGTTCTCGACACGCTGTTCGGCCGGTTCCGCGTCAAGGCGCCGCGCATTCGTGATGAAGAACGGGCACCTTGTCGGAACGGTCAATGTCAAGAATGTCACCGAAGACGACATCCTTGGAATGATCATCCTCGGCAAGAAACCGGCGTATCTGGCAGGCTGACAGGGGCGTCCGAGGGGTGCACCCCACCATATATTCGAACAGGCTGCTAAAAAGCTCCCCCGTTTCTGTCGTTTTGTGATGCGTGGACCGGATGATCGGGGTGAGGGATGTTCGGCTGCATCCGGCTGCCCCATGCCAGCGGCACGGCCGAACGCGCGGCGATGCTGGTGATGCTGGATCGGCGCAAGCGCCGCCACCGCATCACCCTCGGGGCCAACAAAGCCTCTGATGTGACCGACTTCGTGGGCGATTTGCGCGCCCGTAATGTAACCCCGCACATCGCTGTCAACGGCACCGTGTCAATGCTGGGCGCAGTGCGCAAAACCGCCACCGACCTTGCCGTAGACAATGGTGACCCGCAGCAACGAAGGCTACGCCATCAGCCAACGCTGCCGCATTGAAGAGATCTTTGGCTGGATCAAGGAGGCCGCCGGCTTCGCCTTCGTCAAGGTCCGAAGCAAACCAAAAGTGGACGCCACCTTTACCCCCGCCGTCGCCTTCTACAATCTGATCCGTCTCCGGAAACTGCCGGCCAGACCCGCAACCTGAGCCGAACCCAGGACGACGACACCGACCCGACCCAATCAAAGGCCCCCAGAGACCAGACACAAACTCACCAAATCACCCGCCAAAACCCAAATCCTGAAAAAACCCGGACTTCTGCGGCAGCTTGTTAAAGCGCTGTCAGCCCGGCATCGGCGAATTGCTCGGTGTCCGGCAGGTACCGCAGCGAGTCCATCCCGAAGGCGGCAAGGAAGGCATCCGTGGTGACGAATGT
>JANOMH010000848.1:0-2740 GCA_031420215.1 Rhodobacterales bacterium
TTGTGGCATTCCTCGGCCATCTCGCCGCACAGGTCCTGGTCATATTGACCTCGGGACCTGCCCTTGGGTTCCTGACAGCCCTTGTTCTGATACTCGCGGCCGTCGCACTCCTCAAAGTCATTCTTGTACGTCGCGCGCAGCAGGACCGCAGTGCCAGGTCGCGGGGGGCGGCGAAATGATGATGAACGGCATGGGCGGCGGGATCGGCTCGACCATGGTCATGGGCTGGCCGCTGGCAGATTGGGCCACGATCATGCTTTTGCTGATTGTGTCGATCATGGTCGTGGCATTCCTGAGCAGCATTATGACCTTTTTCCAACCCCGGCCCGAGCGGGCAAACAGGCGCGACGACGAGGAAATGGCGGCACCAGCCCGGCCGGAGGGGCTGTCGAAATGAAACGCGCGATGGTCCTGCTTGTCATGATCCTTTCGCTTGTCGCATTTGCCAGTGGCAGTGTGTCCGTCGGGGCTGACCCCGATACAGGACGGTTGGCAAGTGCCAAGTGTTCACTTGTTCTGACCGGAAGTCAGCCAGACAGCAGCCGGATGCCGGCGTCCTGTGTGTCACCCTGCGTTCTGTGTGGTACCGCGTTGATCGCAATGGAAAACTGGCTTGCTGTATCCGGTGACCGCAGGGCCGATTGTCCATTGGCGCTGGTGAACCAAGGTGTGACTGAAACACTGTATCGGCCACCCAAGCCTCGCTGATCTTTAGAAGTCCGACCGTCATAGACAACTCGATAACAAAGGAGCGCAAGATGCGTAAAACGACATTCGCAGCCACACTCTCGATCATCCTTCTGGGAGCAGGCGGCACCGCCGCATTTGCGGCACATGACGCCAATCCGGCCGCCGATGGACCGGCCAACATGCAAGGCATGCCCGGTATGGAGGGAATGGCCGACCCGCAAGGCATGACCAACATGCAAGGCATGCCAATGGCTGCTGGTGCAATGCCGATGCAGGGCATGATGCCGATGATGATGGGCATGATGCCAATGATGATGGGCATGATGCCAATGGGCGGGCAAGCCATGGCGGGGACGACCGGGATGGCGGCCCCCGATGCTGCACCCCAGGCAGTTCCGGCGGGCCTTGAGGAAAAGCTCGATCTGCTGATCAACAGCATCGACAGCCTGACCGCGCGGATAGAAGCGCTGGAAGCCCCGGCGGCCAACTAGTCTGAACTGCCGTCGGGCGGGCGTTTCGGCGCCCGCCCACTTCGGTCCACAACGACAGCGTGTGAATTTACCGGGAGGTCCCCACCCCGGATTTCGCCTAACCACAGGAGCATGAAGTGAATAGAATTCCAGTCGCGGCCGTTGCCGTCGTTGTCCTGTGGATCGGGCTTTCGGCATTCTGGATGGCGGGGTCCAGCGCGTCACGGGTTGCCGCACTGACATCGGAACCTCAGGCGGGCCAGCAGGTGCCACAGTCCTGTGCGATGATGGGGTCAATGCGCGGCGGAGCCGATGGGAACGGGGCAATGTTGCCGGGCAGCAGCATGACTTCACCGCCGCAAAGCATGATGCAAGGGTCGGACGCAGGCATTGCGGAGGGGATAACCCGCCTGCCTATACAGCAAGGCATCATGACCCAGCCAGTCGCCCCTATTCTCGGGTTGCAAGAGTTGTCTCTGACGCCCCCGGCCGCCTCTGATATCATGATACGGTTGCAGGCAGTGGAAGACCGTCTGAACGCCACGCTCAATCGTCTTGAATCGGTCGAAAGTGCCAATGTTGCTCTTGCTGCCACGACTGGAGCGGACAATCAGGGAAGCAATCAGCCAAGCGCATCTTGGGTCTCACAACTTTTGTTAGTAATCGCGTCCGGACCCGTCATCGGGTTTTTGTTGTTCTTGCTTCTTGTTCTGGCCGCAACCACGCGCGGCAGGTCGGTTTTTCAAGGCGTGACGAGTTGGCTCCAGCGGTCACCGAAGGTGCAAACAGCATGGCATTCTGCCAGGGGACCGCATTTTCGGACTGCGCTAAAACTTAAACAGGATCAGGCGCTAACTTATCTGAAATCGACCGGGCTCGACAACCCGCAGGGGCGCGCAGCGCAATGGACACGCTTTTCGGCACAAGCCGAAAGATTTCAACAGGCCATTTTCACCCGTTGCCGCCCGTTGCTCACGCAAATGGGACTTTTGCGGCAGAACACGTCGTCAGATGAAAGCGAAGCGTCCGCTCATGCGCCGCGCGTGTATGGCGAGGTGATCCGTGGGACCGACGCGAACGGTAAGGCATTGCAAGCGGGTGTCTTTGAAGAAGGTCAGGTCCGCGCTGCTGCCGGGCTGACACTCGCTCTTGGGGCTGTGGCTTTTGTCTACGCCTACTTCGCCCATATTTATGCGCCGATCCAGCTCGTCACGACGCTGTTCTTCTTCGAATTCCTGATCCGGGTTACGGTGGGAATTCGATACAGCCCGATGGGTATGATCGCGCATTGGATGACGCGCCGCCAAACCCCGCAACTGGTATCGGCAAAACCCAAGCGGTTTGCCTGGACGCTCGGCCTCGTCATGTCGCTGGCCATGATGATTATCACGAACAGCGGCATTCGCGGGCCGCTGCCCCTGACCATTTGTCTGATCTGTCTGACTTTGATGTGGCTGGAGGCAGTCCTTGGCCTGTGTCTGGGCTGCGAGATACATCGCTTTCTGGTCCGGCGTGGCTGGGCCGAGCGGGACGAGGACTATGAGATTTGTGCAAACGGTGCGTGCGTCGTCGAAGCGCGA
>JANOMH010000849.1:0-3841 GCA_031420215.1 Rhodobacterales bacterium
GCCGGGTTTCGTCAGCCGCCATCCACCGCCCATTTTGCGACCGAGCCGCAAAGAAGTGAGCAGGACACGAAGATACTATAAGGGTGGAACGTCGTATTCATTCAAGACCTTGTTGACTGAATACAGCTTGTCCGCGGTCCAGTTCGGGAAATCCATCCGCCGCACGACCCGGTCGATACAATGCCGATTCCATGCACCAGACTTGGTCAGTCCGATCTCTCCGTGTTCAACCTGATAGCTCGCGACGGTTTGGTAGGCACGCGACATCGGCGCGCTTGTGAATACCAAGTCGCCGCCAGGATGTGGTCGAAACTGGACAGAGGTGGTCATCAACAAAAATTCCAAATGGTCGGTAAGGGAAAAGGCACCCTCAGCGGATTGTGGTTGAATAAACCTTAGCGGTGCGTGGCCCTCATGGGGCTGCTTTGATGATGGCTGCGTACATCGGGCCGCTCAAATCAGGTCGTCCTCCGTATCAGCCGCAATTTCGGACAGGGCATCTGCTCGGGCTTGGTCGCGTTGCGACATGTAGACAAAAAGATCCTCTGCCCGGACGCGGCGATGGCGACCAACGGTTGTGAACCGAATATCACCCTTCTCGAGCAGCTTGATTAAGAAGGGCCGGGAAACATTGAGCATGTCGGCCGCTTCTTGCGTTGTAAGCTCAGCTTCAATCGGGATCATGCGAAACCCACGGCTACTTGAGATCATGCGTAAAATATCGAGCAAGGTGTATGTAAGCGCTGGCATAAGCGTGATGCTTCGCGTCTCGCCGCCGTCAACGGCAAGCGAAAGATCGACTGGTTGGCCCTCGGCCACCTGCGAAGCAATGATGTGACGAAGTTGGTCTGCTTTGTTGATCTCGACCTTTGTGGGTAGCCGGTTCGAGAGCCGTTCCATGTGCAATGCCGCCATTTTTTGCCCTCCTGCGTCGCCATGCGGCGTACATCTAGAGATGAGTGTGACATGCAATCGAAGCAAGCGAAATATTCGCATTATTCGAAAACGCCGGCGCCTGGCACTCTTCAGCGCTAGAACGTTGCCAACCAGGCTCACCTATCCATTGCGTGACTTGACTCGCCAGTTGGCTGAAGTTCGACGGGTGCTCGTCTGAGAACCAGAAGACTAGCCATAACCATATGAAAATGCTAACTTTGTGGTGTCTACGTGCTGATATCACCCCAGAGGGACAACAAACATATGCTTTTCAATGAGTTAGATCACAGAATAGCACGAGAGCGCATCAATCTCTCACAGGTCTGGCAGGCCTGGATTGAGGCCGAAGACCTCCGCCGGCACAGCTTCCTCGGGACTATGGCCTTTGAGCAGCGTGATGACACGGACTATCTATACCGTCGAATCGGGCCAGTCGGAAAGAGCCTTGGCCCGCGGTCCATCGACACCGAGCAGCTGTTGGAGCGGTTCAAAGCCTCCCGTGAGCAGAACAAGACGCGCCTGCAAACACTGTCAGAGAACCTAAACACCCAGGCAGCCATTCTGCGCAGCCTGGGAGCCGGGCGGATGCCAATCATACCGGCCAGAATCTTGCGCGAACTGCGCATTCATGGCAAACAAACCGGCTTGCGCGTCGTCGGCACCAACGCGCTCTATGCTTACGAAGCGCTGGCAGGCGTGGTTTTCGAGGAAGGTGCCACCGCAACGGGTGATATCGACCTTCTGCAGGATGATCGGCGGCGGCTGAAACTGCTAACTGAAGACAAGACCTTCACCGGGCTGGCCAAGCTTATTCAGGACAAGGTGGATCGCAGTTTTCAGGCGCACAACAAGCGGGACTATCGTCTGACAAACGACGACGGCTACATGGTTGAACTGATCAGGCCAGAACCTCGGCCCGCTTGGAAGAAAATGGCCGGAGCAGAGTCACCCTTTGAGGGTGACCTGGTCGGAGCCCCAATCATTGGCCTGCAATGGCTGGTCAACGCGCCGTCAGTTGACGCAATTGCCGTCGACGAGCGTGGATTTCCCGCGCCAATGACTTGCCCCGACCCGCGTTATTGGGCGACCCATAAACTTTGGCTGTCGCAGCGCGACGACAGGGAGCCAGTCAAAAAGGGCCGCGATCTGGCGCAGGCTCTCGCGGTGATCGCACTTATAAAGGAGCGACTACCCCAGCTGCCCATAGACGCCGCGTTTCTCACGACTTTGCCGAAGAAACTGGCAGACCAGATGACGGGCCCTACCGAGAAGAAACCCAACCTAGGGCCCAACTGGTAGTTTCTGATCTGCGTTGATTTTCCTGCGTATTCCCGTCGCCCAGCCCACTTCATGTTCGCAAACCGCAGCATGATCCATGCAGTAGCGCGGGATACCTCATATTATCGCGAACCGACACCTCGTTGACCCTTGCGCATATTCAATCGAGGGTTGGAAAGGGCGGACGCAGACTATAGCGTTACCGAGTACGCGCCATCGTGGGGGGACAGTTTGAAGTTCATCAGAATCGTTTTCTTCTATGTCCTCTTTTTCTTTCTCTCCTTCATCATTGCAGGAATATTCATAAAGCCCATCGGCGACGGCTACTTTGTGCTCGCATCCTTTGTTGCTCCGGCAATCATGGTCTGGTGGTACGAGAGACGTCGTGCAGGCCGTCTGGCGAAGACTTCAGTTGCTCAACCAGAGGCCGTCGTGCCGAGGATCTTTCGAAGTCCTTCGGTTGTAGCTCCGGTGACAACCCCGCAGTTACATATGACGGATCAGCAGCGTCACTCGGCAGACGCATCGCATGCCAGCGCACAAGGCAATTCTGACAAATGGCAGCGGTTGGACATTGCCGCAGTGGTGCAAAAGAACCGCGAGGCCGCAACCGAGTTGGCGACCATCTATGCTGAAAAGGAAGACGAAAAAACAGCGCAAGTCATGGCTTTTGTAACACCTGCACCTTCGACATTTGTGCCCTTTGGCGACGTTGTCCGCCCAAAAACCGGACCCCAAGAAAAGTACAACCAGCATCAAGGCTGGGTTACCAAAGGGCAGACGGTATCCGTGTGCGGGCGCGAAATAGGCGGGATGGTCTATGTCGGTACGCCGCCGACAATCAGCAGACACGGTTACGGCGAGAAGTGTCGGGCATACATTGATCCGACCCTTCATGTGGCTCGCGTGGGAAATGACATAGCAGGAACCGGCATGCCTTATTGGCCCTGCTATTCCAGCATCCCACCCGAATGCAGGGCCACTTATCTCGAGTGGCTTGCGGCAGACAGAGCGGACGGATCTTACAACCCGGGCTACATGTTCCTGTATTTTTACGGGTTGGAACGGCGCTTTTTTGTCGACGCTCCGAGCATTGACGAAAAACGTGACCTGCTTGATGAGGCTCGACGGCTGGTTGAGGTTTTTTCCGACAACTATTCGGCCCAGCGATATTTGCGGGAATTCATCGAGTTCGCCCTTGTCGCGATCACAGAGTTCGGGGACATCCAGCCAGTCTTTGAGAATCCCGGTTGGGATGTGCCCTTTTCGGTCAAGCTGGCCATCGGCGCGCGCCTTCAGAAAGGTGAGAACCTAGATGCAGAGTGGGTTCTGAGCTGGTTCTTCTGCCACCCAGAGAAGAATTTGCGCACCTCCGCCAAGCGTTGCCGGGACGAGTTCATAGCTCTGTTCCGACTGCGTTTTAATGAACGGTTTCCACAGGGCCTCAAGGTCACCAAGCCCAGACCTGCCCTCAAGGCCAGCTATCAGGCAGCCTCTCGCGAATTCGATGGTACGGTGACCCCAACCATGGATGGCAAGCCGATTCCGGACATTTCCGGTCTGCGTAAGCCAGTAGAGATCGCGCAGGAAATCGCTGATGCTGTTATGGAGGATCTGGAGAAATTCA
>JANOMH010000850.1:0-3486 GCA_031420215.1 Rhodobacterales bacterium
GGGGTAAACGCCCCGGTATAAGTCGCGGGATTCGACCGGGGGGTGCGGCCAATCGCCCGCTGATCAATGTCAATCACCTTGTCCAGAAACTCGAAGCCCTTGATCGTTTCGCAGGGTGCCGGGGTTTCGCGCGCTCCGTTCAGCTTCATCGCGGCATTCTTGAACAAAGTCTCGATGGTCAACGTGGACTTTCCGCCACCCGACACGCCGGTGACGCATACAAACTTGCCCAAAGGAAAGTCCGCTGTCATCTCATGCAGGTTATTGCCCGTGGCCTTGACCACCGTCAGCATCTTGCCGTTGCCCTTGCGGCGCTGCGCCGGAACGCTAATTTCCCGGACACCTGACAGATACTGCCCGGTGATCGAGGCCGGATCGGCCATGATCTGCGCCGGTGTGCCATGCGAGACGACATAGCCGCCATGCACCCCCGCCCCCGGCCCCATGTCGAATACATAGTCGGCAATGCGGATCGCTTCCTCGTCATGTTCGACCACAATCACCGTATTGCCTTGATCACGCAGGTTTTTCAGCGTGGTCAGCAGGCGGTCATTGTCGCGCTGGTGCAGACCAATCGACGGCTCATCCAGCACATACAGCACGCCGGTCAATCCCGAGCCGATCTGCGATGCCAGCCTGATGCGCTGGCTTTCGCCGCCCGACAAGGTGCCCGCATTGCGGCTGAGCGTCAGATATTCAAGGCCCACATTGTTCAAAAACCCCAGGCGTTCGCGGATTTCCTTGAGGACCAGTTTGGCAATCTCATTCTTCTGATTGGTCAGGTTCGCAGGCACGCTCAAACACCAGTCAAACGCCTCCTTGATCGACATCTGCACCACTTGGCCCGCATGCAGACCGGCGATTTTCACCGCCAAAGCCTCGGGCCGCAGTCGGAAACCCCCACACGCGCCACAGGGGCGATTGTTCTGATAGCCCTCAAACTCCTCGCGCACCCAGGCCGAATCGGTCTCCTTATAGCGCCGCTCCATGTTCGGAATCACGCCTTCGAACACCCGCGACACCTGATACACCCGGCCGCCCTCGTCATACCGGAACTGGATTTCATCCTTGCCCGACCCGCGCAGGAATACTTCCTGAATGACAGGATCAAGGTCTTTCCAGCGGGCGTTCTTGTTGAACCCATAATGTTTGGCAATGGCTTCAATGGTTTGCAGGAAATACGGGGATTTACCCTTGCGCCACGGAGCCAGCGCGCCATCGGCGATTTTCAAGGTCACATCCGGCACCACCAGCCGGTCATCGAAAAACAACTCAACGCCCAAGCCATCACAAACCGGGCAGGCCCCAAACGGGGCATTGAACGAAAACAGCCGTGGCTCAATCTCGGGAATCGTAAACCCACTGACCGGACAAGCGAATTTCTCGGAAAAGATAATCCGCTCCGGCTCGCCCGCCTCCGGCGCCGTCTCCAGCACACAAATGCCGTCGGCATGGTCCAGCGCGGTGCGAAAACTATCGGCCAACCGGGTTTCCAGCCCCTCGCGCACCACGATCCGGTCAACCACGACATCAATGTCATGACGCAGCTTCTTGTCCAGAACCGGCACATCCTCAATCTCGTAAAACGCGCCATCGACCTTGACGCGCTGAAAGCCCTGCTTGCGCAAGTCAATGAATTCGCGGCGATATTCGCCCTTGCGGTCGCGGATGATCGGGGCCAGCAGATAGCCGCGCGTGCCCTCGGGCAGCGCCATGACCCGGTCCACCATGTCTTGGACCTGCTGCGCCATGATCGGCAAGCCGGTGGCCGGGCTGAACGGCGTTCCGGCGCGGGCGAACAACAGGCGCAGGTAATCATAAATCTCGGTCACGGTGCCGACGGTCGAACGCGGGTTCTTTGACGTGGTCTTTTGCTCAATCGAAATCGCGGGCGACAGACCTGAAATGTGATCCACATCCGGCTTTTCCATCCTGTCGAGGAACTGCCTTGCATAGGCGCTCAGCGATTCGACATAGCGACGCTGCCCTTCGGCATAGATCGTGTCGAACGCCAGCGAGGACTTGCCCGAGCCGGAAAGCCCCGTCATAACAACCAGTTGATCGCGCGGAATATCCACGTCGATGTTTTTCAGGTTATGTTCGCGCGCGCCGCGCACAGATATCGTCTTAAGCTCAGCCATCGCACGCTCCCGTCAACCAGATTAACAGATAGTTGACAGGGCCCGAGTCTCCAAGAGTATAATGAGAACGTAGCAAGAACAGCACAATTTTTCCTACCGTCAATCCAATAACACTAGGTATGGCAGCCGCACCAAGGCTATGCTTTCGACAGGCGATCGAATTTCGGACGGAACCTTTGTCATGCGCCAGCTTTTCACAGCCCTTCTTTTCCTGATGTTGCCCTTGCTCGCCACAGCCCAGGAGCGGCCCAACACGATCATCGTGATGGATGCATCCGGGTCGATGTGGGGGCAGATCGACGGCGAGAACAAGATTGTCATTGCCCGGCGCGTCATTACCGAACTGCTGCAATCGCTTCCGGCGGACCAAAATCTGGGATTGACCGTCTATGGCCACCGGACCCGGGGCGATTGTTCGGATATCGAAACCATCGTCCCTCCCGGCCCGAACACCCGTGACCAGATTGCCGCTGCCGTGGCCGCGATCAGCCCGATGGGCAAGACCCCGATGACCGACGCTGTCGTCGTGGCGGCGGAGGCGTTGCGCTATACCGAGGAAAAGGCAACCGTGATCCTGATTTCGGACGGGATCGAAACCTGCAACCCCGACCCCTGCGCCGCCGCACAGGCGCTGGAATCGGCGGGCATCGATTTCACCGTCCATGTCATCGGCTTTGACATCACCGATGCCGAGGCCATGCGCCAGATGCAATGTATCGCTGACGAGACTGGCGGGCTGCTGCGCTCTGCCTCAAATGCCGACGAGTTTCTGGCGGCCCTGACCGAGGTGATGATTGAACCAGAGCCAGAGCCAGAGCCGGAAACCCCGGTCATGGCCAGAGTTACCCTGACCGCCGTGCTGGACAATAATCACCGCAGCCCCTATCCCGACCCGCTCAGTTGGACGATATCCGGCGGGCAGATGCCCTTCGAGATCATCGACAGTGGCTATCAGGTGACGCTTGCCATGCCGATGGGCAGTTACACTGTCACCGCCATGAACGTGATCGACTTTTCCGCCGCCGACGCGAGTTTTGGCGTGGTCGGTCCTGATGATGTGGTGGTCACGGTCCTGATGCCCGTGCCGATTCCCTTGGTCAGTATCGACGCACCCGATGTCGCCCCTGCCGGATCGACGATCACGGTCAACGCGACCGTCCCGGACGACGTTACCTTTCATATCGAAGTGGGCGTTCCGGGGCAGCCGAACTCACTCAGTTACGCCTATCCGCTCGACGGCAATCCGGTAGAGCTGATCCTGCCAGCGCAGCCGGGGCTCTATGAATTGCGCTATTTCCTGAACACCTCAGAGGTGGTCGCGACCAGGCCGATCACCGTGACCGAA
>JANOMH010000851.1:0-1644 GCA_031420215.1 Rhodobacterales bacterium
GGTCCGCCCCAAAGGCACAAAACGTCAGGGCCACCGGAAAGGCCACGGTCATGGCGTGCAGCGGATGACCCCAGATCGCGACGCGGCTTTCGGTTTGCTGAAAGGCGGGATCGTTGACGATCGGATCCTCAAACGAGGCAACATCATCGGGACCTTGTGTCATCTTTTGCATCACCCGAAACTCCTGCGTGCCCTTGCGCTGGGGACAACGCTTCAGATCGCAACCGGTTGCCAGGACCGGCTTTCGATGTTGCATCCGGCAGGCCCGGCGGCGCAGACCATCGCCGATCTGTGGTGGGTCATGCTGGCCTTCGGGCTGGCGATCTTCGCTCTGGTCATGGCAATTCTATCTGCCGCCCTTTTTCGCCGCGCCAGTCCTGAGGGTGACGGCGAGGATGGCACGCGCGTCTGGATGTGGGGCCTTGGATTGGCCTTTCCGCTGATAACGCTTGCCGCCCTGACCGGATACGGCCTTGTCATTGGCGAACGACTGTTGCCGCGCGATACGCCGGATCTTGTGACCGTGCAGGCCGAAGCGCGGCAATGGGCGTGGACGTTTCGCTATGCCGGGGCCGCCGTGCCTGCCACCGAAGGTGTGTTGCACATCCCCGCAGGCCGCCCGGTGAATGTCGAGATCACCAGCACCGACGTCATCCATTCGTTCTGGGTGCCGCAACTGGCGGGCAAACTTGATGCGATCCCCGGCCATGTGAACGTTCTGCGCATCGAGGCCGCACGTCCGGGCACCTACGCCGGGCAAAGTGCGGAGTTCAGCGGGCGCGGCTACCGCGAGCATGTTTTTACGCTTGTCGCGCATGACTCAACGTCATGGGCCACATTCCTGGCGGAAGGCACACCATGACCAGGACCACCCCGCCAAAACGTGGCACGGCCCTGCGCCTGCACCGGGCACTGGCGCGGATCTGGGGGCCCGATCCGCGCTTTCGCGGCTGGTTCACCACCAGCAACAACAACGACATCGGCACGCTTTTCCTGATCGTGGCGACATCCTTCTTTGTCATCGGCGGCATTCTTGCCATGCTGATCCGTGCGCAGCTTGCCACGCCGGGTTCGGCCTTCATGGAGCCGCAGGTCTACAACCAGATCTTCACGATGCACGGCACCGTGATGATGTTCCTGTTCGCCATCCCGTTCTTCGAGGCGATGTCGATGCTGCTGCTGCCGGGGATGCTGGGCACCCGCGATCTCGCTTTTCCCCGCCTTGGGGCCTACGGGCTGTGGGTCTATATCTTTGGCGGGTCTGCGGTGATCATCGCCATGCTGATGGGCCTTGCCCCGGATGGCGGCTGGTTCATGTATCCGCCGTTGTCGTCAGCGGCGTTTTCGCCGGGGGTCGGGGCCGATGTCTGGCTCTTGGGCATCACGTCCATCGAGGTGTCGGCCATTGCGACGGCCATCGAGGTTGTCGTGACCGTCCTGCGCTACCGGGCAGCGGGGATGAGCCTGTCGCGGATGCCGATCTTTGCGTGGTATATTCTGGTCGTGTCGATGATGATCCTGACCGCATTTCCGCCGATGATCCTGGGGTCGCTGCTGCTGGAGGTCGAACGCGCGCTTAACTGGCCATTCTTTCAGGTCGAAAACGGCGGCGATCCGTTGTTGTGGCAGCACCTGTTCTGGCTG
>JANOMH010000852.1:0-5558 GCA_031420215.1 Rhodobacterales bacterium
CGGCGATGATCCAGATCGGCAGCTATTCCATAGACCTGAACGATCCGCTGACCCTTGCCGCCGTCATCGCCGGGGCCATTGCGCTGCTCGTGGTGATCCTGCTGATCACCACCCTGCGCCGGGCCGGGCAATCCGCCGACATGACGGCGATCATGGCCAGCCAGATGGGCGGACTTGGCTTGCGGGTGCAATCGCTGTCGGACGGGCAGCAGCAGCTGGCGGGCGGGTTGACGCATGTGTCAGAAGCACAGGCAGCGCAACAGGCGCAGATGCTGCGGCTGATGGAACAGCGGTTGGCGGCAGTGTCCGAGGCGATGTCGGTCAACCTGTCATCCTCCGCCCGCAACACGGCGCAATCGCTGGGTGAATTGCAGCAACGCCTGAAAACCATCGACAAGGCGCAGGAAAACATCACCAAGCTGTCGGGCGATGTGCTGTCCCTGCAGGACATCCTGTCGAACAAACAGACCCGCGGCGCATTTGGGGAAATCCAGCTGCATGACATCGTGTCCAAGGCCCTGCCCAAGGACAGCTACACGCTGCAGGCGACCTTGAGCAACGGCAAGCGCGCCGATTGCCTGATCCATCTGCCCAACCCGCCGGGGCCGATTGTGATCGACAGCAAATTCCCGCTGGAGGCTTATGAGCGGTTGCGCAATGCCAAGACCGACAGCGAAATGGCTGATGCGGCCCGGCAGTTCCGCAGCAGCGTTCGCATCCATATCAAAGCGATCTCCGAGAAATATATCGTCGAGGGCGAAACCGCCGATGGGGCACTGATGTTCCTGCCCTCGGAAGCGGTCTATGCCGAATTGCATTCCAATTTCCCCGAAGTGGTGCGCGACGGTTTTGACGCCCGGGTCTGGATCGTGTCGCCGACCACCTGCATGGCGACGCTGAACACGATGCGGGCGATATTGAAAGACGCGCGGATGCGTGAACAGGCGGGCGCGATCCGGACGACGCTGAAACAATTGCACCGCGATGTGGAATTGGTGGTCGAAAGGGTGGGCAAGCTGACCACCCATTTCGGGCAGGCCCGCGCTGATCTGGAAGATATCAACACTGCCGCCGAGCGGGCGGGTAAGCGGGCGGCACGGCTGGATAATTTCGACTTTGAAGACATCGCGCCTGACCCGGCACCTGTGTTGGGACTGCATGTAGCGGAATGATCGGGCGATGCCCTCTTGCACCTCAGGACTGCCTTGCCTAGCCTGTGTCTGACACTCTGGGGAGAGATGCGATGCTCAATGCCGGCAAAATGACCTTGCTCATTGTGGGCCTTGGGCTGTTGACAGGTTGCGGGTCTCCCAGACTCGAGGCGGCGCGGCAGGCAATCTATGCCGTGGGCACAGGGACTGACCGATTTGTCGCTAACAATTTTCGTGATGTTGCCTTTGACGAAGGCCGGGTCGCGGTGGTGGCCGAGGTGGATGGCAAGCTGCGCAGCTTCTGGCTGGTGCCCTGCGGCGACGGCACCCAGATCTGTGCTGGCGGGCCAGATGGGCGGACTGTGCCGCTGATGACCACGCTGGATTTCACCATTGTCAGCGGGGCCTACCGGGGGCGCGATTTCTATCTGTCGCCGGGCGGTGACGGGGTATTGATCGCCAATGATGGGCGGCACCCGCTGGCGTGGGAGTAGATCAGCCCGGCGGGTAAGGTGGGTTTTAACCCACGCCCCCGTTATATACGGAAAATCGACTGCACCAGACGCGGCACCAGATGACTGAACCGCAAGGGCGCATCGGTGGCGGCCAGACAGATACAGTCCAGCCCAGCCTCTGCCACAGGTTTGTGCACCAAATCCTCATCGGCAATCTCGACATCACCCCTGGCAAAGCGGTCGGTCGCATCACTGAACGCGCCTTGCAGGACCAGCGTCAGCTCCAACCCCCGGTGGCCGTGGTCCGGCACTGCCACGCCGCCCGGAATGCGCAGCAGGCGCACTGTGGCGGCATCACGGGTTTTCAGCAGGGCCTGCGACACGCCGCCGACGACGCGCCTCCATTTGACCGCATCCAGATCGCCGCCGACATAATCACGCAATGGCGCCGGGAATATGCCGCCCACCGCCGCGCCCTTTGGCGGCTCGGCCCGCTGTTGCGCAATCAGCGCCAGTGTCGCGGCAAAGCTGCCTTCGGCCAGCTCTTGTTTGCCCAGGGCTGAGACCACTTCCCCGCCAATCGCGTCAAAGCTGTGCATCCTCGCGCGGCAGTCATCGCAAACTGATATGTGCGTCGCCACGACAAGGTTGAACGCCTCGGGCAGGGTTCCGGCGGAATAGCCCATCAACAGGGCGTCGTTCAAGTGGTGCTTTATGGGCAGGTGCTGTCTTGCGGGCAGGTGGTGTTTGATCTGTTTCATTGTCATTTCTTCATGTCATCGCGTGTCGCAGCCGGTCCAGCGCCAACCGTATTCTTGATTTTATGGTGCCCAACGGCAGGCCCGTTTCAGCGGCAATCTCGCTGTGAGTCAGTTCGCCAAAATAGGCCCGGTCGATCAGCCCACGTTGCTTTTCGGGCAGGCTGGCCAAGGCGCGGCCCAATTCCTCGGTATCCTGCGCCATCATCATGACGTCGGCGGCATCAGGGTCTGCATCCGGGCCCCAATGCAGCTCCTCTGGTTCGGGCCGCCGGGATTTGCGGATCATGTCGATCTTGCGGTTCCGGGCGATGGTGAAAATCCATGTGGACACGCTTGCCTTGGTCCCGTCAAACATATGCGCCTTGCGCCAGACAGTCGCCATCACCTCTTGGGTACATTCCTCGGCAAAGCTGGCGGTCATGCCGGACCGCATCAGAAACGCTTTGACCCGGGGGGCAAAATGCCGGAACAGGGCCGCAAAAGCTGCCTGATCCTGCTGGTCACGGATCGCCTGCATCTGGGCGCTCCACTCCATCCGTTTGGCCAGGTCTTGCGCGCTCAACATAGCCTCTTGGCGCTGGTGCGAAGTTGATCCCCGCACAGCGTATCCTTTGGCGGGGCAAAGCGCATCAGCAATTGAAAAAGCATATATTGCGGTGTCCATGAAACTGTTACGACGATGGTGCGTGGCTGGATCAGCGACCTTTACAATAATCTGTTGCATCCAACATACGACCGGGGACGTAGAATAACAAACCATGCGCAGGGCGACGGAGCAGTTGATGAATTTGACCACCGGGGCCCATCGCCCCCAGACTGTCGCCGTGATTGGCGCGGGCATTTCGGGCATGGGTGCTGCCCATATGCTGGCCAAAACCCACAAGGTCGTGTTGTTCGAGTCCGCAAACCGTCTTGGTGGCCATGCCCGCACCCGGATGGGCGGCAAGAATGGTGATCAGGCCGTCGATACCGGCTTTATCGTGTTCAACTATGCCAATTATCCGCATATGGCCGCCCTGTTTGCCGAACTTGACGTGCCCGTGGTCAAATCAAACATGAGCTTTGGCGCGTCCATCGCGGGCGGTCGGTTGGAATACGGCCTGGCCAACCTGAGTGCTTTGTTCGCCCAGAAACGCAACCTTGCCAATCCGGGGTTTCTGCGCATGGTCCGCGATATCCTGCATTTCAATGCCAAAGGCTTGAAGCTGTCCGCCGAACCGGGCCTGACCGTTGGTGGATTGATGGCCAAGCTGCGCGTCGGGAGGTATTTCCGCGATTATTACCTGCTGCCGCTGTCAGGCGCGATATGGTCCACCCCTACCAGGAAAATCCTCGATTTTCCGGCCCATGCGATGATGCGTTTCTTTGAAAACCACGGTTTGCTTGGCTTGACCGGCCAACATCAGTGGTACACAGTCGACGGTGGGTCGATCAATTATGTCAGCCGTCTGGGGGCCGCATTGACCACCTCTGGTGTTGATATCCGCCTTGGCACGCCGGTGGACGCGGTGCGCCGCACGCCATTTGGCCCCGAGTTAAAAACCAAAGGGGCGGAATGGGAGCGGTTTGATCAGGTAATCTTTGCCAGCCATTCCGATGACACTCTGGCTATGCTCAGCGACGCCAGTGCCAAGGAGCGCAACGTGCTGGATGCGATCCGGTATCAACCTAACGATGTGGTCCTGCATTCTGACACCAGCATCATGCCGCGCCGCCGGGCAGTGTGGTCGTCGTGGATTTATGCCGAGGATCACGGCAAGACCTCTGCCCGGATCGATCTGACCTATTGGATGAACTCGCTGCAACCCTGGCTGACCGCCGACCCGCTGTTTGTGACCCTGAACAGCACCCGGCCAATTAATGAGGCGTTGATCTGGGACCGCGTGACTTTGCGCCATCCGGTTTATGATCTGGGGGCTTTGGCGGCACAGGAACAGGCCGCCGCAATGAACGGGACCAATGCCACCTGGTTCTGCGGGGCCTGGATGAAGAACGGCTTTCACGAGGATGGGCTGTCAAGCGCGGCAGATGTCGTGCGCGGGATCACCGCACAGGCCGCCATGGCTGTGGCTGCCGAGTGAGTGGGGTCGACCATATCGCTGGCCAAACCTATCATGGCCGGCGAGGGGGCACAAAGAACGCCTTTCGGTATTCCATCGACTACCTGCTGTTAGATGCCGAGGCTGATCTGACCGGCCCCGGATTGTTCGCCCGCAATGGGCGTGGCGTCATGTCTGTGCATGATGTTGACCACGGCGGTGCGCCGCAGCAGGGGCGCGGGGCGCGGTGGGTGCGCGACATCCTTGCCGCCCATCACATCGACCTGCCCGGCCAGACCCTGCTGCTCGCCCAACCGCGGGTGTTGGGCCATGTGTTCAACCCGGTCAGTTTCTGGCTGTGCCATGACGCTGCGGGGGTGTTGCGGTGCGTGATTGCCGAGGTCAGCAATACCTTTGGCGACCGGCATTCCTATCTGTGCCACCACGACGATCTGCGCGAACTGACCAAGGCCGATACGGTCGCGGCGCAGAAAATTCTGCATGTCTCGCCGTTTCAACCTGTCGAAGGCGGCTATACGTTCCGGTTCGACATCACCCCTGCCGCCATCGGCATCTGGATCGACTATAGCCGGGGCGGCGGCGGATTAATAGCGACGCTGACCGGGGCGCGCAAGCCGTTGACCAATGTAAGCATCCTGAAATCCCTGCTGCGCCGCCCGTTCGGATCGCGCCGGGTGCTGGCGCTGATCCATTGGCAAGCGGTAAAACTCTGGTGGAAGGGGGCGACATTCCGGCCCCGCCCCAAACCGCCTGTAGATGAGGTCAGCCGTTGAACAGGCTGTCTGCCGCCCTGCGGGACCGCTTGCCCGCCTATTCGGTTTTCGCCGCTGTCACCTCTGCCGCTGGCCTGCCGATCTATATCTATGCGCCAAAATACTATGCCGATACCTACGGGGTCAGCCTGACCCTGCTGGGCACGGTGCTGTTCGGGCTGCGGTTGTTCGATGTTCTACAGGATCCGGCTTTGGGTTGGATCGCCGAGCGGCTGCAAAAGGCCAAGGCTTTGGCGGTGACTATTGGGGCCGTGATCATGGCGATCTCCATGATCGGGCTGTTCGCCGTGCCGCCGCCGATTTCGCCGATCTGGTGGTTTGGGATTACGATCACCGGGCTGTTCACCGCTTTCGCGTT
>JANOMH010000853.1:0-1544 GCA_031420215.1 Rhodobacterales bacterium
CCCGGTGGTCCGCGCGGCCACCGGGTTGTCGCCCATCGCATAGATGAACCGCCCGTCGCGCAGATAGCGCAGACCCAGATGGGCGAGCAGGGCACAGGCGGCAAAGGCCAGGACCGACACCGGGATACCCAACGGGCGCGCGGTGGCAATGTCAGCCAGCCATTGCCACGCCTCGGGCAGATAATTCACATCCGTATCAACCAGAAAGTATTTGCCGAAGCCATACACAGCCACGCCCATCGCCAGCGTCGCAAAGATCGCCGGGATCTCGACATAGGCAACCAGTATGCCGTTGATCACGCCGACCGCGACACTGAACAGGATCGCCAGCGGCAGCGCCTGCGACAGCGGCGCACCGGCATTCAACTGGACCAGCATCCAGGCCACGGCCACCGACATCGAGGCCACCATCGACAGATCAATCCCGCGTCCCAGAATGGTGATGGCCATTCCAATGCCAAGAATGCCCAGCACCGAGACGTTCTGGACCATCGAAATGACGTTGGAGCCAGACAGAAAGTCAGGCACCACCACCGAGAACATCACAAAGACCGCCGCGGCGATGCCCAGAATGATATGCTCTTGGGCAATACGGCTGGGCCCGGCGCTCATCGGGCGGGAACTTCGCTTGACCATCCTGCCAACATCCGGTTCCTCCTCCGTCTGCCATCGCTTGACTCAAGGCGCGCTTCGGTAAAATATGAGCGAGCGCTCGTTTTTAATATCGCCTCTTTCAGGCTGTGTCAATTGCGCTAAATGGGCCGGACGAACGGGAGATGAGCATGAACCTAGACGTTGTTACCTTGCCACCTCTGCGCGCCGCAGAATTGACCCCTGCACTTCTGTGCGAAGAGTTGTTTCGCATCTATGGCGACACGATCCGCATTCAAAAGGCCCACGTCGCCATTCCCAATCTGGAAAAGATCATCCTTGCCGCGCTGGAAATCGGCAGCCGCAAAGGCTTCCATTCGACCACGACCCGCGATCTGGCCGAAGCAAGCGGCTTATCCATGGGCGCGATTTATTCTTATGTCGAAAGCAAGGAAACCCTGCTCCGGATGATACTTGCCGCCGTGGGATTTGCCGTTGAACGTGTCATCGCGCCGCCCGAAGCGGGCGAAGAAACCGATCCCTCGGCCCGCCTGCGCGGGCTGATCCGACGGCACATTCAGGTCACAGATGTGATGCAGCGCTGGTTCTACTTTGCGTTTCTTGAGGTCAAGGCCTTTGACAAAGCTGCCCGTGATATGGCCCTACAGTCGGAACTACGCACCGAGGGGCTGATTGCCGACGCCATCAGTGACGGCATTGCCGCCGGGCTTTATGCCCCCGGCGATCCGCAGGTTCTGGCCGGACTGGTGAAACCGTTGTTGCAGGATTGGTATATCAAGCGCTGGAAATATCGCCGGCGAGGGATCAGCAGTGACGTCTATGTCGATACGGTCACCCATTTTGTCGAAAAGGCAATTGCGCAGGGCTGACCCGCCCTTTGGTCAAGTCGCCGGTTTCTCATGCGCCCAAAGCAGATACAGTGTCTGATCCCC
>JANOMH010000854.1:0-13042 GCA_031420215.1 Rhodobacterales bacterium
AACCAATGTGCGGCTGAGGGGGGCAGATGCCTGCTGCGGAAATCGACAAAGGACCCGGAATGTTCTGGATATGGGGTGATTAGGGGGGCCAAAACGGCGGCCAGAATGCAACTGATCACGATCAGCGCCCCGATCACCGCCGTCGGATTTCGGCTGAACCGATACCAATTCTGCCAGGAATTGCTGAGCGCGGCATCGGTCATGCCCGTTTTCCTCTGATCCGCACGCGCGGATCAACGATGCCGACCAGAAGGTCGATCACCAGGTTGACCACCACGAAAAACACGCCCGAGATCATCACCACGCCCATCACTGCATTCAGGTCTTTTTGCAGGATGGCGCGGATGCCATAGGCGGCCATCCCGTCGAGCGAAAAGATCAGTTCGACCACGAATGCCGCCCCGATGAGCGAGGCAAACTCCAGCCCCATCACCGTCAGGGGCGGCACAAAGGCGGGCCGCAGCATGTATTTGAACATGCGCAGCCGGTCGGGGATGCCAAAGGCGCGGGCGGCTTCGATGTAGTCCTGCCGCGATACATCAATCATCGAGGCGCGGGTGATGCGGGCGATCTGGCCCATAGTGGCGGCCCCCAAGGCAATTGAAGGGAGCAACAGATGCCGGGCCGCGTCGCTAAATACGTCAAACCGCCCTTGCAGCAGGCTGTCGAACAGCAGCATCCCAGTGTAAAGTGGGGTAAAGTCGATGTCCGGGGTCAACCGCCCGGTGGTCGGCAGGATGTTGAGCACATAGCCCGCAAGGATTTGCAGCAGCAGCGCCAGAAAAAAGCTGGGCATTACAGCCGAGACGATAGCGACGGCGCGGACCAGGTTATCCGGCCAGCGGTCTTTCCATCGCGCGGCGACCACTCCCAAGGGGACGCCAAGGCCGAAAGCAAAGATGATCGTGCACAGGACCAGTTCAAAGGTCGCCGGAAAGGTCTGCCGGATATCCGCATTGACCGATTGCTCGGTCAGCAGGGACCGGCCCAGTTCGCCTCGCGCCAATCCGGTCAGAAATCGGACATATTGGGTGAACATCGGCTGATCGAGGCCCAGTTTTTCCTGCAAATCCGCCACTTGTTCAGCACTGGCCGTTGGCCCCAAGGCCATGCGCGCGGGGTCGCCGGGGATAACCCGGGCGATCACAAAGATCACCACGGACAGCCCGAACAACACCAGCAGCGACCACAGGATGCGCCGCGCAAGGAAACCTGCAAATTCCATGGCGGCGCTACTCGGGCTTTGCCCTGACCCTTACTCGCAGGTCCAGCTATAGCGGGTAAAATCGTAGTCAAAGGACTGCATCGGCACGGCGGTAAAGCCGGTCAGGCAATTGTCCATGGCGTGCTGCACGGTTTGGGCCAGCAAGGGCACGGATACCATTTGCGCCACCAGATTGCGCTGCAATTCCTTATAGATTTCAGCCTGCTTGGCCACATCGCCAGTGGCGCGCGCCGCCGCGATCATCGCGTCAACTTCGGGGTCTTGCAGCCATTCCATGCTGGCCCAGGTGCCCGCCGCAGCGGAATCATATTGGGTAAAGAACATCGAGTCCGGGCTGGGATAAGTCGGGCCGAAAAAGATCTGGTTCACCGCAGGCGTGGTTTCCGGGCTGGCCGCAATCTCGGTAATCCGGTTCCAGGCGTCGGGTTGCTGGGTGATCACGAACCCAAGTTGCTCCAGATTGCTTTGCATCAGCAAGCTGATTTCCTCTTCGAACGTGGTGCCCGCAACATAGCCCAGCGTGATCGGGATCGGGGCCCCGGCATAGGCGGACTGGTCCACCTCGGCCTGTGCGGCGGCCAGATCATAGACCGGCGCGGGCACGTCAGCGGCGTGGAACTCGGTGAAAGCTGACGGCAGCGGCGTGGTCATTTCCGCACCCGGAAAGATCACCTCGCGGATGGTCGTGTAATCGGTGGCCAAAGCGATAGCCCGGCGGATGTGGATGTCGTCGGTGGGGGCGGTCTGGGTGTTGAGTTTCAGATAGAACGCCGTGGTCGTGGGTTGGCTTTCCAGCCGGAACCGGCCCATATCAACCAAAGCCTGATAGGTTTCGGGCGACTGGAACTGGCTGGTCATGGTCAGCTCGCCGGATGCGGCCAGCGCCTTGACCGTGGCTTCGTCATTGGTGATGATCCAGCGGACCTCATCAATCGGACTGTCATTGAAGCCGCCGTAATAGTCCGGGTTGCGTTTTATGGTCATCTGGCTGCCGCGATCCCAGCTGTCGAGCAGATAGGCACCCGACCCCGCGACCGCATCGGCCAGATAGGTTTGGCCGTCATCCTCGCCCTTGTTCGCCTCCACCACTTCGGCGTTGACGATCATCAAGGCGGGGACGGTGGCCATGAAGGGCGCAAAGGTTTTGGAGAGGGTGAATTTCACCGTCTGTGCATCGACGGCGACCACAGCACCGGGCTCGACCACACCAGCGAACAGGTTCGCAGGGCCTTGGTTGATGCGCAGCAGCCGCTCGAACGAATAGACCACATCGCTGGCCTCAACCGGACTGCCGTCGCTAAAGGTCGCATCGGCGCGCAGGGTAAAGACCACTTCCTTGGCATCGGCAGAGACGACCCAGCTTTCTGCCAGTTGCGGGATCAGGTTGCCGCCGCCATCGACAGTGACCAACGAGTCGTACAGGTTTACTGCAGCCATATAGTCAGTGTAGTCACTGATCTTGGCCGGATCGATCGTGCCGAAAATCTGCACGGTGTTCATCGTGACCACTGTCTGTGCGGTCACTGCGCTGGCGGCAAAACCCCCAAAAGACAGAGCAGCAACAGCCGTTGTCATCAAAAATCGCGTCATGATCATCCCCCAATGGACAAGCGGGCCGGATGGCCCTGATGGTTCAGTGTCATTCACCGCTTGCCGCCACGGCAATGGGGCTGGGGTTTAGGTTTTCGCACAAAACAGCTAGGTTTTGGTCAGGCGACAAGGCGCAGAGCCTCTGCGGTTGCCACCGCCTCGCGCCGGGACTTGCAACCCAGTTTCCGATAAAGATTGCCAAGGTGGAATTTGACTGTGGCTTCGGACAGGCCCAGGGCATTGGCGATGCTCTTGTTGGCCGCGCCCTCACATACCGCGTGCAGAATGCGGAGTTCTTGCCGGGTCAGCCCATGTGCGCGGCCCCGTTCGGCCCGGCCCGGCCCGGTATCCTGCACCTGTCGCAGAATACGCCTGACCCCCTCACTCTGGTCAATCCGGTCACGGATGCGGCGCGTGGCGGTCAGATCGGCCAGAAACACCCTCTCGTCGCCCAGAATCGCCACTGAACCATGGTTGGCTGCCGTGGCCAGGGTGCGCTGTAACAGTGCCTGTGCTTCGGGTAACCGGCGCTGCCGGCGCAAAACATGGGCCAGCCAAATTTCGGCGCCCAACCTTTGGCGAGCAGTCAGGTGGGGATTGTCCAGCACCAGAGTCAAAAGCCGGTCCAACCCCGGCTTTTGCGGCATGACTTGCGCCATATGGCGCAGCCAGATCAGTGCCAGCGCCACCTCGTCGCGGTCTTGCAGGGCGCTCAGGGACCCGGTCTCGGACTGGACCCATGCCAGGGTAATGCGCGACGGCAGTTGTGCAGCTTTTTGCGCCGCCTCTTGCCAGCGGTCGCCCGTTTGCAGCACCGCCACTTCGCGGATGTCAATCAGCATGCGGTAATGGCTCGACCGGGCCTGCGTCACCCGCCAGCGATCCAGAAAACCACGCGCGGCGATGGTCGAATAATGTTCACCCAGCGACTGGCTGCCATAGATCAGGATCAGTTCGACCAGCGATGGCCAAATTTCGCCATGGGCAAACTCGTCCAGATCAAGGCTCAGGAACCGGGCCATGGGTTCGAACTGCCCGATTTCGTAAGAAATGCAGGCATCGAGCAGCGTCAGCAGCCGGGCGTCGCCGGGGCTGTCAAAACGGACCGCAGCCAACGACAGGGCGGCCTTGGCACGGTGCTTTTTCGCCCCATGCGGATCACCCAGAAACAGCCGGATGATGGCCCGGTGCAGATCGATGTAAAAGCACAGGATCGGCGCACCGGCCCGGGCGTAGTGCCGTGCGGCCTGCATCGCCACATGTTCGGCTTCGGTAAAGCGACGGCTACGGATATAGAATTCCAGCACCGTATTATAAAACACCCCGCGCCGCAGATCATCGTTTGACGGAATTTCCGCCAACAGCGCATAGGCTTCCTCGAATATCTGGTCAGAAAGCGCGAAATCCTCCCATGTTTGCAGCAAAAGCCGAAAGAATCGAAAGTCGATCCCAAAGCGGCTTTCGTCTGCCAAAACGGCGCTGACTGACTGCGTCACAGGACCGAAACGCTCGATCAACAGTCGCAGGGCAAGCGGAACTTCGCCACGTTTGACCGCCTGCATGGCGAGGCAACAGGTCAACAGGTCATTGTCCCGCGCCATGTCGGGTGGAAACCCGGCCAGCATGGCGTCAAACGCCTCGGTGCCGTGAAAATGGATGAAGAACGGGCCATGGGCGGTGTGCAGGGTTTGCAAGGCGGCAGACCAGGCGCTGATCGATTGAAAGGTAGCGATAGCGGCGGGCGTTCGGCTTAAAGCCGATTGTGCCACGGCAATGGCCCGCGCCTCTTGCGGGTTGCCCGCCCTTTCGGCCAGCAAACTGCTGATTGCGCTGCACATAGGCCCCTTGCAGGCCTGCAATGCCGGATGGTGCGACTGGCCGTTCTGCACGAATGGCAGTCCGCGCAGCAAAGCAGGGTCGATCCGCCGGGTATCGCCGCCAAGGATCGCGTCAAAGGCCACAAGCTGCGCCGACGACAGTGGCCGCAAGATGCTTTCGCGCAGAAAGTCGGCCAGAGCCATGCTGCCGACATCGGTATGCGTTGCCGCAGGGATCAGGCAAGGCCAGCCGCCGGTCTGAGAAAATAGATCCGGGCCACGGATCGCCAGTTCATCGGGCGTAAACAGCAGCGCCTCGGCAGCGACGTAGCTAACTTGCCCATAGACCTGCGCCCTGGCCAATCCGGGAATCGCCGTGTCCGGGCGTTTGGTCAGGATCAGCCTGGACCCCGGCGCAGGATCGGCAGGCAACTCGCCCGACACCGCAATCGCCGGGACATCCCACAGCGCCAGCGGTTGCGAGGCAGGGGCCAAGGGCCCTTGATGCACAGGCAGGTTCAACCGCGCCGCAATGTCCTGCAGCAGCCATGTCTTGCCCATGCCTGCCGAAGCCTCGATCACGACAATCGCGGCGGGCTTGGCCAGAATCAGGCGGGTGACAGTATCGCGGTTCAGGCGGGGCATCATCAGCCAACCCTTGCCGGATTGCCAAGGCCGGACAAGCGAAACTTGAGTTGCGGTATGCCGCCTTGCCCAGTTGGTGAGCGCAAAAGTTATGGGCCGCATCATCGAGGAACAGCGTCGCCGCAGCCTTTTCATAACACTTGGAAAGGGTCCAAGCTATCAGACCAGATGTCCCGCAGGGCCGACGATCCGCCAAGGCCAGACCCATGGCCGGCCGCTCACAATCTGTTCACAGCCCGGCGCAAGCATCACAAATAGGATTTGATCGGTAAATGCCCCACGATCCACGACACGGCCCGGCGCGACCAGTCGGCCTCTGGTTCCACGGTCATGATTGCGGGCAGACCAGTGCGCGACACAGCCCAGCGCAACGTGCGACCCTGGCAGGTGACACGGTAAGCTTGCGCGGGCGAGGTCAGGGTGTCGAACATTTCGGTAAGCTCGGCCACAAGCTGCGGCTCTTCGAACAATAGCCCCAGTTCGGTGTTGATATAGGCTGACCGCAGATCAAAGTTCAGCGAACCGACAATCGCCCGCTGCCCGTCAATAACGAACACTTTGGAATGGAGCACGTCGCGCTTGTGTTCCGGCAGGACCGGCTTGGAAAACTCATAGATATTGGCCCCGGCCGCCAGCATCGGGCCGCGATAGGTGCGATAGGCCCCATGGACAGTGATCAAATCCGTCGCGGACAGCGCATTGGTCAGCAATGTCACTGTCACCCCGCGCCGCGCCAATCCGGTCAGGCCCGCAAGCCCTGTACTGCCCGGCACGAAATACGGGGTGATCAACCGGACTTCGGTTTTCGCGGCCTCTAAAACCGTCATAACAGCGGTGTCCATCCAGGGCGCAGTGTGATGGCCAAAAGCTTTGTCGGGGGGGTCGGCCAGCAGCTGGACCCGGTCGGTCCAGCGCAACTGCTCGGTCAGAAAGCGGTTGGGCGACTTGCCATTCAGGATTTGCGCCTTGAACCGGCGTGATGCGGCTGACCGGACATGGCGCGCCAGCCGCTTGCGAAAGGCCTGCTTGTTCGCCTTGAATGCGGGCCAGAGCGCCACAATCGGCAAAGACAGGGCAAGGTTCCAGTAACTGTCAAACACCGCCGCCACATCCGCTACTTTCGGCCCCACCAGCATGACATCCGCATCGACCGAAATCTGGTTCCCTTCGTCCGCGCCGAAGTAGGTGTCACCGATATTGCGCCCGCCCAGGATGGCCAGCCGCCCATCCGCGATCCACAGCTTGCCATGCATCCGCCGGTTAAAGCGCGACAGGCCCAGGGCCATTTCGACCATCCGGCGCACCACATGGCCGCGTTCGCGCGTCGGGTTGAACAGCCGCACGTCGATCAGCCGGTGTTGGGTCAGCGCCAGAAAGGCGCGGTCGAACCCCTGCACATTCACATCGTCCAAGAGCAGGCGAATGCGGACCCCCCGGTCGGCGGCGGACAGCAAAGTCTCAATCAACAGCCAGCCAGCAAGGTCGGTGCGCCAGATGTAATACATCAGGTCCAGACTGCGCCCGGTCTGTGCGGCCGACAGCTCCCGGGCGGCAAAGGCGTCGGAATTGTCCAACAACAGCATCAACCCGCTTTGCCCGGCATGTTGCCGCTCCAGCGGACCAAGCAAGCTGTCAAGCGGGGTGACTGGCCCGGAACAAGGCAGCGCCGTTGATGCAGGCCCGCGCACCTTGCGCAAAAAGCGGCGATAGGACCGATGCGCATACCACGAGGCCATGGCGATCAATGCGCCGATGCCCGTGATCCACGCCAAAACCAACAATGCGTGGTAAATCATGTCAGCACCGCCATTGGCGCCGCATCAAGCCGCAGACGGGCCTTGATCGGCAGGTGGTCAGACGCGCGCCGGGCTAGCGGGCTGTCATGGGCCGACACATCCAGCAATTCGCCATGTGGTGACAGCATCATCCGGTCAAGCGCCAGCAACGGATAGCGTGACGGAAAACTGGGCCGGGCGTCCGCAATCTGAAAGTGCCTGCCCAAGACCAATAGCGCACCGCTGCCGCCGCGCCATTCGTTCAGATCCCCCAACAGCAGCGTCGGCCGCCTCTCAAGCCTCTCAATCTTGGCAATCAAAGCCCGCGCCTGCGCAGCGCGTGAACCGGGCAACAACCCCAGATGCACATTGACGATACGCAAGGGCTGCCCGGCAATCGTCATATCCGTGACCATAGCCCCGCGCGGCTCCAACCCCGGCAGGATCAGCTGATGTACTTCCTGCACCAGCGCATTGCGGACCAAAAGCAGGTTGCCATGCCAGCCATGCGCGTCGCCCACATCCTCCAGCGGCACGGCAATCAGGCCCAGATCGCGCCGGATCCGGTCCAGATCGAGCAGTCCGGTCCGGGTGCCAAACCGGGTATCCGCCTCTTGCAGAGCCAGAATATCCGCCCCGATTTCGGCGATGACCGCTGCCGTCCGGTCCAGATCGCGCCGCCGGTCAGTGCCTATGCCTTTGTGGATGTTATAGGATGCCACGGACAGATCTTGTGGCATAGGCATGGGTGCGGTCCTAGGGTTACAGCAGCGACAGGTCAGGGCGTTAACCCGCCAGCAGGATCAGAGTTCCACCTGCCGCGGTCGCACTGCGGTGGTGATCACAGACATTGCCGACAGGCGCATCGCTGCAACTGCAATCATCGATGACAGCCGGGCGCCGGTCAAGGGACAGAGCGCCCCCGCCGGAACCGGAATGCCAATGGCGTTATCGGCAATGGCAAAAACCGGTTCTGTTTGATACCGCGCATTGTCGCATGGGCCAGCTTGCGCGCCCGGACGAGGCCCATCAGATCACCGTAAAGCAGGGTCAGCGCCACACTTTCCATTGCTACATCGTCAGCAGCAAGAGCGGGGGGCGGACTGATCCAGATCAAGGTGAAGGGAGCCATAAACCAGCATAGTTTTGCACAGGGATACGGCACCGCCTTTTTGTCCGGAATGGCACCACATGACCCATATATGTATGACACTGGATCGGGGCGCAGATGGCGATTGATCCCTATGCAGCACTTGGCCTGACCAAAACTGCCACGGCGGCAGAGATCAAGAAAGCTTACCGCAAGCTGGTCCGCACCTCGCATCCTGATCTGCACCCTGATGATGCCGGGGCAGAGGCGCGGTTCAAGACTGTAACGGCGGCGCATGATCTGCTCAAAGACCCCGCCACCCGTGCCCGGTTCGACGCGGGAGAGATCGACGCCACCGGGGCCGAACGCGCCCCCCGGACCTATTACCGAGATCATGCCGAGGCCCCCGGCCAGGGGTTTGGCCAAAGGTTCGGTCAGGGGTCGGGGTTCGAGGATTTCGGCGATCCGTCTGACATTTTCGCCCAAATCCTGCGGCAGCGTGGGCGTGGAGGTGGGGGCGGCGGAGACCCCGGTTACGTTCAGTCCGGCCCGGATCTGCGCTATACGCTCGAGGTCGGGTTTCTGGATGCGGTGCGCGGGGCCAAGACCCGGATTACCCTGCCCGACAGCGGCAACCTGGAGGTGCAAATCCCCAAGGGCATGGTCGATGGCCAGACCTTGCGGCTGCGCGGGCGTGGGGGGCCGGGCTATGGCGGCGGGCCCGCGGGTGATGCGCTGGTTACCGTGCAGGTCGCGCCCCATCCGGTGTTCCGGCGCGATGGCGACGACATCCATGTCACCCTGCCGATCACCATCGACGAGGCGATTTTGGGCGGCAAAGTCACCGCGCCCACCATCGACGGGCCGGTCAGCGTGACCATTCCCAAAGGGGCGAGCAGCGGGCGCATTTTGCGGCTGCGCGGGCGAGGCGTGGTGCGGGCCAGTTCCAAGGCGGGCGATGCGCTGATCGAATTGCGCATTGTCGCCCCGCCCGAGATTGACCCCGAGCTTGCCGATTTCATCCTGGGTTGGCGCAAAACCCATGCCCATGATCCGCGCAAAGCGATGTTGGAGGAGGCTCCGCAGTGACCGACACTATCACGCAAGATCAGGTGCTTGCTGCCGTTCCGGGCCTGTCACACGCCCGCCTTTTGGGGTTTCTTGAGGCTGAACTGATCATGCCGCAAACCTCGGCCACGGGGCCGCTGTTCCGCCCGGTTGATCTGGCCCGTCTGGCGCTGTTGGCCGATCTGGCCGATCATTTCGATCTGGAAGGCGACGCTTTGGGCGTGGTCATCGGGTTGATCGACCAGTTGCACGCCACGCGGTTGCGTCTGTTCGCCATGGCGCAGGCGATTGAAGCCGAACCGCAGGATTTGCGCAGCCGGGTCGGCGCACGGTTTGTGGGCATCCTTGCGGTTTGAAGTGTCGTGCGAATTATTTCCGGCGCACCGAATTGCCACCCGCCAGAATGCTGTTGATCAGTTTCGCCACGGCGGTGTGAAGCTCTGTCCGGCCATCGCCTTTCGGGGTGTGATGATGGGCTGCGGCGGCATCCTGCAGGATGCCGATAATCTCGGCCTCGGGCAGGATATTGCGGTCATTCAGCGCCAAGAGCAGCGATTCACATATTGCCAGTGCGGCGGTGCCAGAGATATCATTCAGTTGTGCCATTGTGGATGTCTTTCCGATTTTGCCGTCGGTCACGACAGGGTTTGCCGATGGACCGGGAACCTTTTGCAGTTTGACAGAGTTAATCCGGAATGAACTGATCGACATCAGCCGGACAGTGAACTTCCTTTGCCAAAAGGGTCGTATCACGCGGGATTGCTTGGCCCAAACCTTTTGACGAGTTTGCCGCATGATCCAGGACAGCCCCCTTGCCCGAAAACTGGGTGCCTTCGTCGCCTTGTCGGACGAAGATCTGGCCACGCTTGACCAGCTGCATCAACGGCGCCGCAAATTTGTCGCCGGTGTCGATCTGGTGCATCAAGGCCAGGTTGATCAGGCTGCCTATATTCTGGCCTCGGGTTGGGCCTGCTCCTATAAACTGCTGGCCAACGGCACCCGGCAGATCGTTGATTTCCAGATCCCCGGCGATTTTCTGGGCCTGCGGTCGGTGCTGTTCCGCACGGCTGACCACAATATCGAACCGGTCACTATGGTCGAGGCCTCTGAGGTGATCATCACCGACCTGCTGGACGCATTTGCCCGCACTCCGCGGCTTGCGACTGCGGTTTTGTGGGCCGCATCGCGTGACGAGGCAATGGTGGTCGAACATCTGGTCGGCCTCGGGCGGCGCAACGCACTGGAACGCACGGCGCATTATCTGCTGGAATTCGGCGCCCGGCTGAAACTTGTGGGGCTGGGCACGCGCGAAGGTTACGACTGCCCGCTGTCACAATACATGCTGGCCGATGCGCTTGGGCTGAGTGCAGTGCATGTGAACCGGGTCCTGCGGCAATTGCGGGAAATGGAGCTGCTCACCTTTCAAAAGGGGCACGTGACCTTTGACGATTTCGACGGGCTGGTCACGCTCGCCGACTTTGACAAGGCCTATCTGGATCATGACGGCCCGTTGCTACGCTGAGATGATAACCTTCAACGCCTTGGTTTTGGCCGCATTGCCAAAGGTCTCATAGGCTTTCATGATATCGTCCAGCGTAAAGCGGTGCGTGATCAGCAGCGCAGGGTCGATCTTTTTCGCGGCCACTGTCTTGAACAGCATCGGGATTGTCGCCGTATCGACCAGCCGGGTAGTGATCGCAATATTGCGGTCCCACAGGGTTTCCAGGTGCAGATCGACCTTTTTGCCATGCACGCCGATATTGGCCACGATGCCACCAGGGGCGACCAGTTGCTGGCACAGCTCGAATGTGGCGGGAATGCCCACGGCCTCGATCACGCAATCCGCCCCGCGCTTTTCGGTCAGTTTCATCACCGCCTTGACCGCCTTGCCATCCGCGCTGTTGATCGTCGCGGTCGCGCCAAATTTCCGGGCGACTTTGAGCCGGTTATCGTCCAGATCGATCATGATGATTTGCCCCGGTGAATAGAACTGTGCGGTCAGCAGCGCCGCCAGCCCAATCGGCCCCGCCCCCACAATCGCCACAACGCCGCCAGGTGCTACCTTGCCATTCAGCACGCCGCATTCAAACCCGGTGGGCAGGATGTCACTTAACATGACCAGCGCCTCTTCGTCGGCCCCTTTGGGGATGTGATACAGACTGAAATCCGCATGCGGGGCGCGCACGTATTCTGCCTGCGTGCCGTCAATCCGGTGGCCCAGAATCCAGCCGCCTGTCGTGCAATGCGAATACATCTGACGGCGGCAGTAGTCGCATTTCCCACAAGCGCTGATGCAAGAGATCAGCACATGATCGCCCGTTTTGAACGCAGTAACGGCGGGCCCGACCTCATCGATCACCCCCACCCCTTCATGCCCCAGAATGCGCCCCGGTTTGCAGCTTGGCACATCGCCCTTGATAATATGCAGGTCGGTGCCGCAGATCGTGGTCTTGCTGATCCGCACGATGGCATCGGTGGGGGCAGTGATGCCCGGCTTGGGCCGGTCTTGCAGGGCCATCTTGCCGGGGCCAGTATAGATCAGCGCTTTCATCGGATGCATCCTTGTTTCATTGGGTTTTGGCCAGCTCCCTAATGAGGGCCGGGAAGTGTCCCTTGCTTGCTCTATCGTTGCGCATCCGGGTCAAATGCGCACTGATGCGGGTTGGTCAGGCCGCGTAAATTTGCCATCCACAGCTTCAGCCGACGCCGTAATCAGGGTGCCCGCGCGCCCCTCCAGAATGGCGCGTGCATCCGCCAGGGTACCGATTCCGGCCATCGCCCCGCCTGCCCGCACAAAGGCTTTGGCCGCCTCGATTTTCGGCCCCATCGACCCTGTGGCAAAGGTCATCTCGTCCAGCGCATCTGGTGTGATGGCGCGAATTGCGGCCTCTGTCTGGGTGCCCCAATCGCGCATCACTGCTGTCACATCGGTCAGCATCAGCAGCGCATCGGCATGTAATTCCTGCGCCAGCAAGGCGGCAGTGCGGTCTTTGTCGATCACCGCCTCGACCCCTTCCATGCCGCCGGATGCGCCAAACATCACCGGAATGCCGCCACCACCGGCACAGATCACACAAACCCCGGCCTCGACCAAAAGCCGGATCGGCCCAAGCGCCAATATCTTGATCGGCAAGGGTGACGGCACCACCCGCCGCATCCCACCTTTGGCCTCGGCCACCATGGACCAGTTATGTTCGGCACGCACCAACGCCGCCTCTGCCGAGGTATAAACCGGCCCGATTGGTTTTGTCGGCTGGCCAAAGGCGGGGTCATTGGGATCAACCTCGACCCGGGTCAGGACCGAGGCGCACTCTGCCCCGGCAGGCAGCGCGTTCATCAACTCCTGTTCGATCAGATAGCCGATCATCCCTTCGGTTTCGGCCCCCAGCACATCCAGCGGCCACAGAGTTTGTGGGGCATAGGCTGCGGCCTGCAGGGCCAGAAGCCCGACCTGTGGCCCGTTGCCGTGGGCGACGATAATCTGATGATCGCGGGCCAGATCAGCCAGCGCCACCGCCGCGATCCGCACATTGGTGCGCTGCGCCTCATAGGTCATCGGCTCGCCGCGCTTCAGCAGGGCATTGCCGCCAAGGGCCACGACAATCCGCATCTAACTTCCTAACGTGGCGACAAGCACCGCTTTGATCGTATGCATCCGGTTTTCGGCCTGATCGAACACCACTGACGCGGCGGATTCGAAGACCTCTTCGGTCACCTCCATGCAGTCGATGCCAAACTTCTGAAAGGTTTCCTCGCCCACCTCGGTATCGCGGTTATGGAACGCAGGCAGGCAGTGCAGGAACTTGGCGTGGCTGTTGCCGGTGGCGGCCAT
>JANOMH010000855.1:0-5389 GCA_031420215.1 Rhodobacterales bacterium
CTGCGTGACGACGGCGAGGGCGGACTTGCCTTGGCAAGCCGGGCGGTCGCTCTGAACCCCCACAGCCACGACGTGGTGGATTTTGCCGCAACGGTCCACATGCTGCGCGACAGAACCGAGGCGGCCAGCGAGATGTTCCAACATTGCCTCCGGCTCGCTCCGGGTTCACCGCAGGCGGCCAGCTCCATCAGTTCAATCGCCTTTTGCCACATGAATGCCGGGCGCTACGCTGACGCCATCGCATGGGAAACCCGGGCGCAGGCCTTGCAGCCCAACGCGGATTTCGGCCTCGTCTTACTGATCGCGGCCCAAGCCATGGACGGCAGGGCGGACGAGGCCCGCAGGAACCTCGACCGGCTTCTTGCCGAACGGCCGGGGGCCACCATTGCCAAACTGCTGCACAGCGTGGCGCCGGGTTCCCGGGCGGGTTTCCGGAAGGCCTGGACCGAGGGGCTGCGCCGCGCCGGGATGCCGGACTGAGCGGCGGGTGCCGCCCCGCTTGACCTTTCCTGACATTATTTGACCTGTGTCCGGTCGCGCGGCGCGCGGCGTTTGGCCAGTCTTGCTGTCATTTCAGCAGGGAGACTCCCGATGCATTGCACCCCGTTTTTGCCAACATTCCCCCATCTTCAGCCCAGTCCTTTCGGCGGCGTTCTTGCCACTGCGGCCTGTCTGTCGCTCGCGTCGCCCGGTCAGGCCGAGGGCTGTCGTCTCGCGCTGGTTCTGGCCCTCGACGTCTCGGGCTCGGTCAGCGTGGCCGAGAACCGCTTCCAGCGCGAGGGCCTCGCGGCGGCGTTGTTGGCGCCCGAGGTCAGGCGGGCCTTTCTGAGCGGCGACACTGTCGCGGTCTATGTTTTCGAATGGGCGGGCGATCAGTCGCAGGCCGCACTGGTTCCGGGCTGGATGATGGTCCAGAGCGAGGCCGACCTTGTCACCCTCGCCGGTATCCTTCTCCAGGACGGCAATCCGGGGCTGCGGGGCGGAAAAAGTTCGGAAGACGGCACAGCGGTGGGATCGGCGCTGCTGCATGCGGCGGCCATGCTGGCCCTGGGTCCGGTCTGTGAGGCGCGGACGGTCGATGTGTCGGGTGACGGCGTGAACAGCGAGGGGATGGAGCCGAGGGATGTCATCGCCACGCATTACGACGGGATCACGGTCAATGCGCTGATCATCGACCGGCCCTTTGACGATCCGATGCTGGAAATCCGGTACGGTGGCGATCTGGAACTTGCGGACTGGTTTGAAACTGACGTGGTGCATGGCCCGGGTGCGTTCCACATTCTGGCCGACGGCTATGACGATTACGAACTGGCGATGACGGCCAAGTTATTGCGCGAGCTTCAGTCGGTTTTGATGAGCGGATTGCCGGATAAGCGGGGCGGCGCGTGATTTTCCGCATCCTTGCGTCAGGTTCATGCGCAGTGATATCCAAAGTGAGAGTGACGATTTGCTCTCAATGGAAGGGGCTTGTGCAATGGATTTCCGGACAGTCGAAGACAATCTGGACGCACTGATCGCAAGATGGTTGCCCGACCGCTCGTCGCGGATGTCACGGGTGGCTCTTGAGAAAACTGATTTCGATGATCTGGCAACGGCTGGCCTGACGCTTGCCGGCGTGCCGGTCAGTCACGGGGGCTTGTGGCTGGATTCGGCGCAATCGGCCGGACCGGTGGCGAGGATGTTGCGCAAGCTGGCTGGAGTGGACCCATCGCTGGCACTGGTCGCGTCAATGCATTCAACCGTCTTGTTGCTTTGGTTGGTAGATGCGGATGATGCAGTTCCACGCGGCTGGGCGGAACAACGCGACACCGTCTTTGACGACGTTAAATCAGGCCACTGGTTCGGGACAATCGCATCCGAGCCGGGCATTGGCGGCGACATCTTCGCGACCCGCGCGACAGCAAGCATGCAGCCGGATGGGTGCTGGCGGATGAGCGGCGATAAATTCATGGGCAGCGGCTCGGGTGTCACCTCATTCATGATGACGATTGCATGCCCGCAAGGCGAAGAGCGTCCGGACATCTTTCTGCTCGACATGCGCGATCTTCCCTGGGACGGATCCCGGGGATTGAAATTGGTGCGGGCATGGGATGGGATCGGCATGGCTGCGACGCAAAGCCATGCATTCCGCTTTGACAATGTGCAGGTGGAACGACACGGCCTGCAGGGTAGGGTGCTTGACCTGTTTCCGACCATTGCGCCAGTGATCGGCTATATGTTCTCGGCCGTGATCATGGGAATTCTTGATGCCGCTGCCGCCGAGGCAAAACGCAGCCTTGGCAAGCGCGCAGAGCGATTGTCGGCATTCGAACAGTCCGCCTGGATTGACGCCGACATGCAAATCTGGCTGGCGCAACAGGCTTTCGATGGCATGTCGCGATCCCTCGGTTCTGATCGGGCAGGCCTGGATGTCCTGCATGGCAAGCTCGCTATCGCCGATCTGTCCGAAAAGGCCCTGGGGAGTTTGAGCCATGCCCTTGGCGGATCCAGCCTTTCGAAATCCAGCCCCTTCGGGCAGTGGATGCAGGATGTCCGCGCCCTCGGCTATCTGAGACCGCCACGGGCATTGAGCCATGCGCGAATTTTCCAGAACCTGGCGGCACAGGATAAATAGTATAGCAGGACCAGGTCAGCTGCCCTTGGTCGCCAACCGGGCCAGCACCGAGGCATGGGTCACTTGCCCGACAGACCGGCCCTGTTCGGATACTCCCAGCACTTTGTCGCGCTGCAACTGGTCAATCAGATCGCGGACCGGGGTTTCCGCATCGACCTTGGGCCCGTCGGTCATCCCCGGCTCCATCACATCCCGTGCGGTCAACACCCCCAGCGGGTTCATATGGGCCACGAATTCCGCGACATAGGCATTCACCGGATTGGTGAAAATGTCGCGCGGGGTGCCGCATTGGATGATCCGGCCACCCTCCATGATCGCAATCCGGTCGCCCAGCTTGAACGCCTCGTCCAGATCGTGGCTGACGAAGATGATCGTGCGCTTGACCCGGGCCTGCAGGTCGAGCAGTTCATCCTGCAGTTTGGTGCGGATCAACGGGTCGAGCGCCGAAAACGGCTCATCCATGAGCAATATCGGGGCATCGGTGGCAAAGGCGCGGGCAAGGCCGACGCGCTGTTGCATGCCGCCGGATAGTTCTCCGACCAGCGCATCGGCCCGGTCTGACAGGTTCACCAGCTTCAACTCGGCATCCACCCGGTCGCGGCGTTGTGCGGGGTTCATCCCCGACAGTTCCAGCCCCAAGCCCACATTGTCGCGCACGCTGCGCCACGGCAGCAGGCCGAATTGCTGAAACACCATCGCCACAGTCTTTTGCCGGATCGTGCGCAGCGTTTTGTCATCGGCTTTGGTGACCGAAGTCATGCCCTGCGGCGTTTTCACCAGCACCTCGCCCCGGCAAACCGGGTTCAGCCCGTTGACGGCCCTTAAGAGCGTGGATTTGCCGGAGCCTGACAGGCCCATCAGCACCAGAATTTCGCCTTCCTCAACCGTGAGCGAACAATCATGCACACCCAGAACCTGGGCACATTCGGTATTGATTTCGGCCCGCGATTTACCTGCATCCATCAGCGGCAGGGCGCGAGCCGGATTGTCCCCAAACACGATATTCACGGCATCGAAAATAACAGCGCTCATTTGCGTTCTACCCGTAGCATCCGGTCCAGCATGATTGCGACGGCGACAATGACGAAGCCGGACTCGAACCCCAACCCCGGATCATTGCGCCCCAGCGCCTGCACCACCGGTTTGCCCAACCCGTCGGCCCCGACATAGGCCGCGATGACCACCATCGACAGCGACAGCATGATCACCTGATTAAGCCCCGCCATGATCTGCGGGAACGCAAAGGGCAATTCGACCTTCCACAGCCGCTGGGATGGGGTGGCACCAAAGGCAGTTGCCGCCTCGAGCAATGCCGTCGGCGTGGTCGATACCCCCAGATAGGTCAGCCGGATCGGCGCCGGCAGCACGAAGATGACCGTGGCGAACAGGCCGGGCACCATTCCAAGGCCGAAAAATACGATTGCGGGTATCAGGTAGACAAAAGTAGGCAGGGTTTGCATCAGGTCCAGCACCGGGCTGATCGCCCGATAGGCGCGCGGGCGGTGGGCGAAAAAGATGCCCAAGGGCACGCCGACCCCCATGCAAACCACGCAAGATGACAGGACCAGTGCCAGACTATCGGTCGTTTCCTCCCAATATCCCTGGTTGAGGATGAACAGGAAGCAGATCAGCACGAACAGGCAGATTTTCCAGGACCGTTGCAACACCCATGTCAGCGCCAGAAAAGCCGCGATGACAAAGGCCGGATGCGGTTCTTGCAGGACGTAAACGATCCAGTCGATCATCCATTCCAAGGCGGCGCTGAGGGCGTCAAAGAATGGCCGGGCGTTGGCTTTCAACCAGTCCACGCCCCATTCACACCATTCCGCCACCGGGATCTTGTGATCGGTCAGCCATTCCATGCCGCGCACCCCCGCAAGGTCAGGTCAGGGCCAACCCTTAGGCAGCCCCTGACCGTCAGATCACATCGCCAAGGCGGCGGTCACAGCGGCCACGGCATCGCCACCATCCTTTGTGGTCACACCGTCCAGCCAGGGGGTCCAGACGGTGGGATTGGCCGCCAGCCAGGTTTGGGCGGCCACTGTCGGGTCCATGCCATCGTTCAGGATCAGCGCCATCAGTTCGTTTTCCATTGGCAGGGTATAGACCATGTTTTGCAACAGCTTGCCCACATTCGGGCATTCGGTAACATAGCCCGCGCGGGTGTTGGTGGCCACGGTGGCCCCGCCCAGATCAGGGCCGAAATAGTCATCACCACCGGGCAGATAGGTCATCTCGAAATTGGCGTTCATTGGGTGGGGTTCCCAGCCCAGAAACACGATCGCCTCGCCGCGTTGCTCGGCGCGTTCGACTTGGGCCAACATGCCCTGTTCAGAGCTTTCGACAATCTCGAAATCCTTCAGCCCAAAAGCATCGCCCGTGATCATGTCGGAAATCAGGCGATTGCCGTCGTTACCGGCTTCGATCCCGTAAATCTTGCCGTCCAGCGCCTCGGCGGCCTGCGCAATACTGGCGAAATCGGTGATCCCGGCGGCCACACCTGCGGCATTGGTGGCCAGCGTGTATTTCGCGCCCTCAAGATTGGTGCGGACGGTGTCAACGGTGCCCGCGTCGCGGTAGGTGGCGATGTCGCCTTCCATTGTGGGCATCCAGTTGCCCAGGAACACGTCGATATCGCCTTCGGCCATTGACGCATAAGTGACGGGCACCGACAGGATATCTGTGGTCGTCTCGTAGCCCATCGCGTTCAGCATCAGGCTGACGGCGGCCGAATTGGCAGTGATGTCGGTCCAGCCCACATCGGAAAAGCGCACA
>JANOMH010000856.1:0-3399 GCA_031420215.1 Rhodobacterales bacterium
TAACAGCCCCCTTGCGTTGGCAATGGCGTCCTGGACAATCTTGCTGTCCAGCGGCGGGGCGGCGGCTTCGATTTTGACGTTGCGCAAGAGTTGCGGAAGCGGGCTGAACCGCGACAAAATCTCTGAGGCCGGGCGGCCCGCTTCTGCCAGCGCGGCCAATGCCTGAAGCCCGGCAATCAATCCATCGCCAGTGGTGGTAAAGTCGGACAGGATGATGTGCCCCGACTGCTCGCCGCCCACCGAGCAATCAAGTTCGCGCATCTTTTCTACAACATGCCGGTCACCGACATTGGACCGGACAAGATCGATCCCCAGCCCGGCCAGGTGGTGATGCAAGCCGTTGTTTGACATCACGGTCGCAACCACCGTCGCATGACGCAGTTTGCCCTGATCTTTGGCCCGCTCTGCAATCAGCGCCATCAGTTGATCGCCATCAATCAGCCGACCTTTTTCGTCGATCAGCAGAATGCGGTCTGCATCACCGTCCAACGCAATGCCCATATCAGCCCGATGATGCAGCACCGCCTCTTGGCAGGCTGTTGGTGCCGTCGATCCGCATCCGGCATTGATGTTCAGGCCATCCGGGCTGGTGCCGATCTGAATGACCTCAGCCCCTAATTCCCAAAACACGTTGGGGGCGGCGCGAAAGGCGGCGCCATGCGCTGCATCGACCACGATTTTCAGCCCGTCCAACCGAAGCGCTTTGGGGAAGGACAGCTTGGCAAATTCCATATAACGCTCGGCGGCGCCTTCAACCCGCTTGGCCCGCCCGATCTCGCCCGGCGGGGCCAGGTCATCACAGGATGCCATACCCCGTTCGATGGCCGCTTCATCCGCGTCGGACAGCTTAAACCCGTCCGGCCCAAAGAACTTGATCCCGTTGTCGTGGTAGGGGTTATGTGACGCCGAAATCATCACCCCCAGATCGGCACGCAATGTCCGGGTCAGCATTGCAATCGCAGGGGTGGGCAGCGGTCCGGTCAATTCCACATCAATCCCGAGCGAGGTGAAACCGGCAGTCAGCGCACTCTCGATCATATAACCTGACAGACGCGTGTCCTTGCCGATCACCACCCGCCTGCGGTGCCCATGCCGGTTGAAATGCAACCCTGCAGATTGCGCCAGTTTCATCAGAGTGCCGGGGGTCATGGGATAGATGTTGGCCAACCCACGAACGCCATCTGTGCCAAAAATACTGGAAGTCATCTGAACCTCCCCGCACTTGATTTACCAAAGACCAGCAATTTGGCCATTGATGCTGGCTTGGACGCTGGTCTGACTAACTTCGAAACACTATTCCGCTTGGAAGCCAATTCTTCCTCCTGTCGTCACAAAATGAAATCAACTGGTCATCGAATTACCAAAAGTAGATTGTCCTTTCCTGCAATACCGCGAATATTCAGTTCGCGGTCGTCAATTGAACTGATTGACAGCCCCGTTCTTAGCATCGTCAAACTCTATTTTCGACAATATCTGCCTGTAATTTCTATGTCGGCATCAAAGGCTTGTCTGGGAAAGATCACTTGCGACTCGGGGCGAGTGATGGCCTGGCCAGAACAGCCAAGCTTAACAATCTATTTCACTTCACTTATGCTTGATCCGACCCCAGGCTTTCAACCGCCCAAAGTGACTATATCCGTTAGAGGTATCGGCCAAATCCTCAGGGCCATCCGCTAACCCTCAAGTCCGAGGGCAGCTGCCGCCACTTCTTTAGCCGGCCAAACCGCCGACGAATCGTTGCGTGATGGGGTGGTGCTGATCCTTTAGCCCCTCAATCACCGTGAAGTGATTGTGTCCGGGGTCGACAACACAGCGCGCCTCTGCCCCTAAACCCTCCCAGATCAGGGCCATCAACTGAGCCTGCCGGATAAACTCGGGCCGCTCTGCGCCACCAACCCAGCAAGTCAGGTTTTGCGGACCCAGGGGCAGTGACAGCGCCGGGCTTTCGGTCTGCGCTTCTGCGGCATCAAGGTGTAGCGTGGCGTTCATTTGGGTGTGCAGCAGTGGTCGCAGGTCATGCACCCCGCTGATTGACAGCGTATGCTCGATCCGTCGGCTGACCGCTGTGCCCAGGGATGTATCAGCACAAATCATCCGGGTCACCAGATGTCCCCCCGCCGAATGCCCTGACAGCCGGATCGGGCCGGGCACCCGCGCCGCAGCGACCGTGATGGCCCGCCCGATCTGTTGCGTCATCTGCCCAATGCGCGCCTCGGGGGCCAGCGTATAACTGGGCAAACAAACCGCCCAACCCAGCGCCCGCGCCCCTTCGGCAAGGTCGGTCCAATAGGATTTGTCCAGCCGCATCCAATAGCCGCCATGCACGAACACTGCCAGACCCTTGGGCGCTCCATCCGGCCAGACCATATCAAACCGTTCGCGTGGGTGCGTTCCATAAGCGATATCCGCCTCGATCTGCACCCCGCTGTTCCGGTAATCCACGGCCCGCCCGGCCCATCTGTCGGGCAATGATGCAGAGTTCGGGATATGCGCCATATTCGCAAAAGCATCGTCCCAGTCTCGCTTGGCCATTCGATTTACTCCCTGCGCCCAGTTCAGCAAAATCCCGGCTCAGACCCGTTGGCCCCCGGCGTCAAAACAATGGGCGCGCGCGGGGTCAAAGGCCAGCCCCACCGCCTCTTCCTCCATGGGCCGCAACATGCCATCGGCCCGCAGGTTGATCCGCCCGGCGGGGCCCGCATCGACAAAGATGCTGTTATCGGCGCCAAGGTATTCATTCACCTCGATCCGCCCATCGATAACGCCCGCCCCCGGCGCGGTCAGCCGCAGATCCTCGGGGCGCAGGCCGATCCGGGCGACAGGGCGGGGAAGCGGGCGGCCCGGATCGACCCTTGCCCCACCGGCCAGCGTGATCATCGCCCCATCCATCGCGCAGGGGATCAGGTTCATCCGGGGGCTGCCAATGAATTGCGCGACAAAGCTGTTGGCTGGCGTTTCATACAAGGCGCGCGGACTGCCCTGCTGCATGATTTGCCCGTCCTTCAGCACGACAATCCGATCAGCCAAGGTCATCGCCTCGACCTGATCATGGGTGACATAGATCATCGTCGCCCCAAGCTGGCGGTGCAGGCGGGCAATCTCCAACCTTGTGTCAGAGCGCAGCGCGGCATCCAGATTGGACAGCGGTTCATCGAACAAAAACGCCGCCGGTTCGCGCACAATCGCCCGGCCAATCGCCACCCGTTGCCGTTGGCCCCCGGACAAGGCCGCTGGTCGGCGGTCAAGGTAATCGCCCAGCCGCAACATCCGCGCCGCCTCGGCCACTTTTGCGGCAACCTGGTCCTTTGGCAGGCGGGCAGTGCGCAGGGCAAAGGCGATATTGTCGCGCACGCTCATGTGCGGATACAGCGCATAGGACTGAAACACCATCGACAGGCC
>JANOMH010000857.1:0-5041 GCA_031420215.1 Rhodobacterales bacterium
GGCGTCGGGCAAATAACTTTGTTGGCCTCCGGCGGGTATATTTCGGCCAAAAATAAGCGAAAGCACCCTGCTTAAATCTTATTTGGGCCAAAAATACCCCCGCCGGAGGCTCCGACATCAGCGACACCAACAGGCCGCGGACGCAACCGCCGCTTCATTACCCGTTCACGCACCGACTCGTGCAGCCGTTCCGACCGGTCGCGCCCGACAATCCGGCGGCGGCGGGATAAGAACAGCTTGCCCCAGCCGCGCCATGTGCCAATCGAGGGTGCGGTCACGTCACAGAAAAACCGCTCGCGCCAGCCTGTGGGCAGCCCCAATCCGCAGTTTTCCAGCCGGTCGAGTATCCAGACCAGCGGGATGTTGGCCAAGGGGCGGGCCAATGGATAATCGCCCAATTGGCCGCCCACATCGCCATGCGTGCCGGCAAACCAGACCTGCTCCATCACGCCGGGCCAATCATCCGGGCAGGTCCACAGAACCGGGGCATAAGCCTCGCGGTTTTCGTCCAAAGCCAGCGCATGAAACCCATGCCGCACCCCATGCCCCAGCGCATGATTGTGAAAGTTGTGTTGCGCCTCGGCCCAGCGCCACAGGATTGGCAGGCGCAGGCCCAGCGCCTTGACTGTATCCCAGACCGCCACCGCCTCGATCTCGACCTTGTCATGACAATACAAGCGACGAAATGCCTGTGCCGCAGGCTTCTTGCCGCCCGCCCGATAGTGCCGATAAGCCAGCTGCATATGGCGCTGCGTCGCATGATCGGCCTGCACCAGACCCACCAGATCGACCACCCCCGCCAGTGACCGCACCGCATAAGCCCCGCGCGAATAGCCGATCAGGATGATCTGGTCACCGGGCCGATAGCGCGAGGCGAGAACGCCGTAAGCCCGTTCAATCTGTCGGTTGATGCCCCGCCCCATCATCACGTCCAGCGTGCTTTTCCAGTCGCGCCACTGAATGCCCGCTTCGTAATACAGCGTCAGATTGGCCCGCCGCCCCGCCTCTTTCAGCAGTTTGAAGGTCAGGCCCGCATTGGTTTCCTGTCCGGGTTCAAGGCTGGACATGGTGCCGTCAAGGATGATGACATGTATCGCCGGGCCACGCGTTCGGCGGGGCAGGTCTTGCTCCTCTGCCCGCCGTCCGAATAGCCCGAATACCCAATCACGAAAGCCCACGCTGACCCTCTTGCAATTTTGCCCAGATCCGTTGCGGCGTGAACGGCATTTCGACTGAACCCACCCCCTTTGCCCGCACCGCATCCAGCACCGCATTGGTCACCGCGGCCAATGCGCCGACGGTCCCCGCCTCGCCACAGCCTTTCATCCCCATCGGGTTGAACGTTGACGGGGTGGGTTCCGAATGGAACGCGATATGCGGCATGTCATCGGCCCGCGGCATGGCATAATCCATGAAAGTCGCGGTCAAAAGCTGCCCCTGATCGTCATAAACCACCCGTTCGGTGACCGCCTGCCCAATCCCCTGGGCGATCCCGCCATGCACCTGCCCTTCGGCCAGCATCGGGTTGATCAGATTGCCGAAATCATCGACCACGGTATAGCGGACCACTCGAACCACGCCGGTTTCGGGGTCAATCTCGACCTCGGCGACATGTGCTCCGTTGGGGAATGACCGGTCCGACAGTTCGATCCTTGCAGTATACCGCAGCAAATCCGTCCGCCCCGCCGCCCGTGCCAGATCGACCACATCCAGCATGGTGGGGGTCAGGTTCGACCCCGGAATGCGAAAGCGCTCATCGTCAAAGCCGATGTCCTTGGCGGGCACCCCCTCAGCCTCGGCCAAAAACGCGCCCATGGCTGTAGTCATCTTGTCCACCGTGGCCAGGGTCGCGGTATTTTGCACGGTCACCGACCGCGAGCCGCCAGTGCCGCCGCCGGTCGGGATCAGGTCGCTGTCGCCTTGCATCACCCTGATCCGGTCCGCCGGAATCCCGGTTTGATCAGACAGGAACTGCGCGAACACGGTTTCATGGCCCTGCCCGTTGGATTGGGTGCCCACATGAATTTCCACATCGCCCCCTTCCAGAAACACAACGGTGCTGACTTCGTCCTTATCGCCCAGAATACTTTCGATATAGTAACACAGGCCAAGCCCGCGCAGCATGCCTTTGGCCTCGGACCGGGCGCGGCGGGCGGCAAAGCCCTTGCGGTCGGACTCGACCTCGGCCCGGTTCAGCACCTTCGCAAATTCGCCCACGTCGTAAGTCACGCCCGTGGCGCTGGCATAGGGAAACTGCCTCGGCGTGATGAAGTTCCGGCGCCGCAGATCCCAGCCATCGACACCCAAAACCCGCGCCGCCTCGTCCATCATCCGCTCAAGCACGAACATCGCCTCGGGCCGGCCAGCCCCACGATAGGCATCGACCGGGGTAGTGTTGGTGAACACACCCTTGGACCCCAGCCAGATCGTCTGCACATCATAGGTGCCGGGCATGACTTTGCTATACAGTTCGGTCTGAATGATTTGCGCGAACAGAGAGTTGTAAGCCCCCATATTTGCTATAGTTTCCACCTTGAATGCGACCAATTTATGGCTGCTATCAAAGCCCATTGTGGCCGTCGTCACCAGATCGCGGCCGGCATTGTCGCTGAGCATCGCCTCGGTCCGTTCCGACATCCAATGCACCGGCGTTCCCAGCATCCGGGCGGCGACGGCGACCAATATCATCTCGGGGTAATTCATCCCCTTCATGCCAAAGCCGCCGCCAACATCCGGCGTGGTGACGCGCAAATCCTCGGGTTTCAGCCGCAGATGATGGCAGATCGCCTTTTTCGGGGCCCAGACCCCCTGGCCATTCACGCAGACATGCAACCGGCCCGCCTCCTGTTCCGCATAACAGCCCCGGGTTTCCATCGAATTGACGATGATCCGGTTGTCCGGCAACTCCAGCTTGACCACATGCGCGGCCTTGGCCAAAGCCGCATCTGTCGCCGCCTTGTCCCCCAGCCCATAGTCATAAGCGAGGTTGTCCGGCACAGCGTCAAATATCTGTGCGCCCCCGACGGCAGTGGCCACATGGGGGTCCAAAGCATCAATTTCCATACCGATCATCTCGGCGGCATCTTTGGCCTGCGCCAACGTATCGGCGACAATCATTGCCACCACTTCACCGACAAAGCGGACGCGGTCGCGGGCAATCACCGGGCGTTCGGGGGCATGACCCCTGGTGCCGTCGATATTCTCGATCCGGTCGCCCTTCATGCCCATTTTCACGCCAGCGGCCAGCACCTCGGCCGAAGTCAGCACCAGCCTGACACCGGGGGCGGCGCGGGCGTCATCGACATGCAGGGCATTGATAATGCCATGGGCGATATTCGAGCGCAGGAAATACACCTGACCCGCACCCGCGGGCGCGATATCATCAATGAACCGGCCATGCCCGGTCAGAAACCGCACATCTTCGACCCGCTTCACCGGCTGGCTGCGCCCAAATTTTTCCACGCCATCGCTCCCACTTTGATTTGGTCTAATCCTAGTGGGGATGGGACGACTGTCCAGCGCGATGATGGTTTTACAGACTTGCCACAGTGACGCTGTCCCATGTCCCGTAGCCGTTAAACCGGGTCGTGACGCCGAACATATAGGCACCCATGGCGCGAAACAGCAGCCAGTCCCCTTCGGTCAAGGCGACAGGCAAGCCAATCTCACCGGGCAACTGGTCCAGCGAGTCACAAGTAGGGCCATAGACGACGCAGGGCTGCGCCGGTCCACCTCGGTCGATGCCCTGTGGCCCGATCACCCGAAAGGCGGGCAGACCCATCGACGGAAATTCAGACAATCCGCCATAGATCCCGTCATTCAGGTAAACCCGCCCCTTGCGCACCGATTTCACCCGCACCGCATAGGCAAATGCATCTGCCACCAGCCCACGCCCCGGTTCACAAACCAGCTGTGGCTTGACCGAAAACAGATCAAGTGCTGTCCGTATCACCTTGAAAAAACTCTCATACACCGGCTCTACCCCATTGCGGGCCGAGGGAAACCCACCCCCGACATTCAGCCGGTGCAAGCCTACGCCTGCCTCTTGCGCAATTTGGGCAGCTTGCGCCAGATACGCCGCCCAAGGGGCCGGGGTCGGGCATTGGGTGCCGACATGAAAGGTCAGTGACGGGGTCAACCCGGCGCAGACCACGGCCCGCAGCAGCGCCACTGCATCCGCCGGCGTTGCCCCGAACTTTGCGCCGAAATCATAGGCCGCCCCGCGCACCGGCAGGGCAAAGCGCACGGCCACTTCGCCGGTTACCCCGGCGCGGATCAGCTTGTTCAGTTCAGCCAGATCATCAACCGACCAGCTGGTCACGCCGACGGCCAGCCCGCAGGCAATCTCGGCCTCTGACCGTACAGGATTATGATAATGCAACACCGCACCGGGAAACACATTGCGGACCAAGAGGATTTCCTCGGGCGAGGCGACATCGAAACTGCGCATCCCCCCCGCGACCAGTTGCGCCAGCGCCACCGGGCTGGGGTTCGCCTTGACCGCGAATGTCACTTCGCCCGGAAATCCGGCGCGAAACTGCTGATGGCGGCGGTCCAGCGCGGCGGCGGAATAGAACTGCACCGGCAGGTCGGTCTGCGCCGTCGTCAGCCATGCGACAGGATCAGACACCAGCACAGGCCCGCACAGTTCTGATCTGTGCAATTTTGAACTGTGCAGCATCGATGCCTCCTTGCATTGTTTTGTCCCATGCTAAGTTAAGGATCGGTCATTGTGTCGCAGCACATTGCGCATTATGACTCTGAATATCGGCATAAAGACGAAACCATGGGCACATCGACCGACATTGACGACACTGACCGGGCGCTGCTGGCGCATCTGTCCACCAACGCCCGGCTGCCCGTGGCCAAGCTCGCCTCGCGCATGGGCCTCGCGCGGACCACCGTGCAAGCCCGGCTCGACCGGCTTGAGCGCACCGGGGTGATCGCGGGCTACACGCTAAAGCTATCCGCCGATGCGACACGCGGGCTGATCAGGGCCACGGTCCTGATCAACATCACCCCCGCCGCCCAAACCGCCGTG
>JANOMH010000858.1:0-3221 GCA_031420215.1 Rhodobacterales bacterium
CGCATCGGCGGTTTCCAGAAACTCGATATCCGGGCCAGCGGACAGCACATAGCTGAGCAGCACCCGGACCCGGTCGGCGGTGCCTGTGCCCACAGCTTCCTGAATGACCTCGTCCTGATCGACAATGTAGATGTCATTGCCAGCACCGCCTATGACCAGATCCAGCCCCGACCCGCCGGCCACATCGAACGTGTCGCCGCCGGTGCTGCCGGTCTGCGTATCCGAACTGCTCTTACCGGTGAGCCGCAGAATATCCACCCCACCGGTCCAGGAGATCAGGACCAGGGTCTGCAGGTTGACGCTGCTGCCCGTGACAGTCAGCCGGTCAATCCCCGCCCCGGTGGCGCCAAACGCCAGATTTTCGACATTGGAAATGGTCACCCGGCTCAGGTCATGCTGCGCGGTGCTTTCGACCAATATCCGGTCTGCAAACCCCTGCCCGCCATTGACGATATCACCAAGACTGGGCTGCGTGCTGTTGCCAAACACAAATGTATCATTGCCGCGCCCGCCAAACAGCGTATCGGGCCCAAAGCCGCCATTCATCGTATCAGACAAATTGCCGCCGGTGATCGTTCGTTTCTGCAAAGATTGAGCCGAATAGCGTGTTGCTCAGGGCTGCATTGCCGCTGATGGTGATGCTGGCAAAGTCGAGAATACCCACAACCGTGTTCGACAGATCGACGCTGCCGCCCGAAATGGCGAGGGTCGGAAGTGCGCCAACCGGACCGCTGTAGACGAAATCATTGATCTGACCCGCCCCCACCTGTGGGTGATCCAGCAGCAGGGTCACGCCCACTACCCCGACCAGCACGCTGATTTTACAACCCTTAGCTGTAGCTGGTCCACCGGACACCCCTGCTCTGTCCAGATGCCGCTGATTACAGATTGGACCCGAACGAACGGGGCGCATGTGCTGTCTGCTCTTTGATTTGCGGCTCGGTTTTGGCCACAAGCCGCCTTTGCCGGGTTGAAGGGGCGGGTTCGCGCTCGATGAAAAGCAATGCTGGTTCTGCCTTTGCCACTGGCTTGGCGACTTTGGACGGCGTGATATCGTGAATGGTCATTCCCAACAGCCCCAGCAGCGCCATAACGCCGCCGATTTTCGAGAATATCCCAAAGATTGTGGCCTGCTCTTGCAGCACTGGCATCAACAGGCTGCGCAAAGCGGCAATCACCGGTTCAACCCCAGGCGGCACGCCATTGATCTGCATCCACAGCCCAAACCCGCCGATCAGGACTCCGAGGATAATCAGTGCAAACCGATACTTCCGCACGAAACAAAGCGGCAAGGTGATGAGGTTCAGCATAGTATCACTCCTGTTGACCAAGTGTTCAGCGCAATTGTCAGCCCGGTTTGCGGCGGGATTGCGGCACAATCATGTGATTTAGGACAGGATTGTGTCGATAGGCGGAATTCCGTCAGTCGCAGTTGCGCCCCGCAAAGCGGCCGCTGCGGCCCGGTGGCCAAGTGCCATGGATCGGGCCGGGGTCCAGTTGTAATAGACCCCCCAGATCACACCGGCGCAGAACGCATCCCCCGCGCCGACCGGGCTGATGATAGTGGCGGGGTCCACCGGGTCGGGGATAGCCCAGATGGTGCCATGGGGGCCGTGCCACAAAGACAATTCGGGGGTGTGGATGATCACATTGACCGCCCCTCCTGCCAACAGCGCTTGGGCCGCTTTGGCCAGACCGGCCCGGTCATCAGCGCCGCTGTTGGCAATACCCGTCGCACGTTCCGCTTCGACCTCGTTCAAAAACAGCATGTCGACAAAGGGCAGGCTGGCACTGACCGCCGCCCGGAATTGGGGGGTGTCGGATGAAACAAGGTCAACACAGGTCAGCAGGCCAGCGGCTTGCGCCTTTTCCAACACGCGGGCAGCCGCGGTTCTTCCGTCTGGCCCGATCCGGTCCATTGTCGCCAACAGGTTGATATAGCCCAGATAAAACATCCGCGCGGCGGGGGCAAAGCTGATGTCAGGCGCGTCCAGCAGATCATTCGTACCAGGGTTGTAAAAAAACGTCCGGCTGTCGCCCGGCACGGTCATCACATGGGTGTGCCCGGTGGGGGCAAGGGCGGATTGTTTCAGTCCACTTGTGTCGATCCCGGCCTTGGCGCAGGCGGCTTTGACTGTATCGGCATGGAAATCGGTCCCGATCAGACCCACTGCATAAAGCGGATCAACAAACCCCAGAGCGGCCAAATCCAACGCCACATTGGCTGGCCCACCGCCGACCCCGGTGACTTCATCCCGGATATGCACCAGATCGCTTTTGCGCGGCCAGGTGTCGATGGTGTGGACGATGTCTACGATCCAGTTACCAGCGCAGATAATACCTTTACGGGTCATCCCGGTTCACTTCGTTCCACAGCGGCCAAAGGGCGGGTTCATCTTCCTCGACCATCGAAAACCGGCCCAATGGTTCAAGAAAGAAGTTGTCGTTCCGGTCATCGTTGCATTGGCTGACTTCCGCCACAAACACCGGCCCATTGCCGATTTCGCCGTAAAACCGATGCTGGAGGCCACGCGGGATAGTGATACTGGCACCGGGGGTGATTCGGATTGGTCCTGCGAAAGGGTCTACAGGCAGGCCGTCGATCCGGGGATTGTCCCAGCCGGGGATCGACCCTTGGGCGGTGAATTCGACCATCAGATTGCCGCCGCCGCGCGTGATGATATCCTCAAGCTTGACCTTGTGACAGTGAAACGGGGTCTCTTGGTTTTCGCCGACAAACAGCAGCTTTTCGGCATAGGGCCGTTCGGTCGCGTCGCCCTGAATGCCATTGCGGATGCAAAGCAGAGCCAGCCCCCGGCGGGCGAAATCGCCAGATCCAAAATCAGTCACGTCCCAGCCGATTTGCCGGTCGGTCAGAAACCTTGACTGCGCGGGGTTCGCCCGGTGATCGGCCATGGTCCAGTTGGCCCAGTCCGGCAGTTTGAACTGATGCGCCGCACAGGTGGCGCGGGCGGCGGTCAGGGCGGCGTTGATGGCTGATCGTTTCATCGCTTACTCCGTATACCTGACCGGCACCACGCGACATTCGGTTCCCGCTGTCAATGCGGCGGTCAGCACTGCATGGTGATCGGCGGCCTCTTGCGGGGTGGCGCAATGAAAACCGTTGGCATTTCCGCCCGCCAATTCATCCACGAATGCCGCCCACATTTGCAGCATCGCATCGGTAAATCCAAACTCGAATATCGCCCCGGTGATGGACG
>JANOMH010000859.1:0-3431 GCA_031420215.1 Rhodobacterales bacterium
CCAGGTTCAGGTCGGGGAACAGGCCGGGATGCTGGTGCATGACAGCGACGCAAAGCTGTGGCGCGTCTCTTCCGTCTCTGATGCAACAAACCGTGCAGCAAGCTGCTCCTGCCCACTGCGACACGACAAAATTCCAGCGACGTTTTTGATGCCCATATTTTTCATACGACCCAATCGTTGACAAATCCGATCCTGGCCTCGCAATATGGCTTTTCCCTCAACTTTCGCTTCAGCCGTCAATCATGCGACGCTGCCGCAACCGGATGTAAAATGAGGTTGATATAGTCCCCACAAAGCGAACAAAAAGCGCTTTGCGGCAGGTGTGATGCTGCGCCGTTACCTTCATCAATCGGCCCGAAGGTCGGCCACCAAAGGGCGCAGCGCCTCCTCCACCACCTTGCCCCCCAGCGACTCTGCGGGGCCGCACCGCGCGCGTGTCGTCGGGACCACGGGGCGGATCGAGATTGACCGGGTCTGGCATGCGCCCACGACGTTTCGGATCTCTGACAGCGCAAACACCCTGATTGAAACCTTCGGCGGCGCGGTTGCGGGCCGGGGGATGCCGTTACAGGCGGAGGAAGCCGAGCGCCTGACCGCTGGCGGCCTGACCACCGGTCAGATCATGCCACCGGCGCAATCGGTCGAGATCATGCGGGTATTGGACGCGGTGCGCGCCCAGATCGGCCTGCGGTATCCGGGCGAGCGGTGATCACTGACCAAGGGCCCTTTGCACGGCCTCGCGGGCTTTCATGCCCAGTTGTGACCTGTCGTGCTTTTTTTCGCCCAACCAGTTGGGAATCAGCGCGCCTTGAGAGGCGAAATGCTCAACATGCACAAATGTCACCCGCCCGTCAGTGTAGGCGACTTCATTGACCGTGCGCCACGTTCCGGGCCTGTTAGCCTCGATCAGTTTTCGGGCCTCTCGGACGTAGTTCATCTTTGTCCCAAGCCCGAACATGATTACAAGCTTGGTCCGGTCAGGAAGATCAGAGAGGAAGCTGACCGCGCAATTGCCTGCGACTTCCTGACCGAAGGGCGTCGCCACGAACTTGTCGAGCATCCCGCCACCGGAGCCCAACCACTTCTTTGTCTTTTCGTCCTACCGTTCGACCGTGCACCGGACGAGAGAACCGAAATGGATCGCGCCCTGCCGGTCAGCGATTAGCTTGTCGACGACTTTGGCATAACCTCCGTCTGCTGGACGGGCAAATACTCCCACGTGTGAAAGAATCTTTCCAACGGCTGGTCTTGATCCTTTGTAGGCAATCTGTTCGTGCGGCGTAGTAGCCAATGCGCCAGCCTGTGTCGGCCCCTTGGAAAAGCCCAGAACTATGATCTCTGGTGTTTCACTTCCCCATGCAAGCGGATTGGCGGTGATCCGCCATTTCCCGTCTTCGTCAGTCCGCCGCGTTTTGTCGAATTCGACACCTGCCCCACCGCCAAAACAGCGGGTGCAGTTCATACGACCATGCGATGGCAGACAACCCATTCATACACCTCAAATTTCTCTGATGGTTATTCGAAGGCCCGTTACTCTAAAGCGGCATTCCATATGGTGTTCGGTTGACGTGAAGAGTGCCCGCTACGGTCAATAGTCAGCCGGATCAAGGAGTGGCTCGCGGAGGTCATAAATTCCTTGATTGAGAAGCTCCGCGCAATGTAGAGCGAAACGGCGCAGGTCATGTCAGCGCATCTTGACCTCAGCTTTTTCGTGCAGCTTGCGGGACCGTTCCTGCGTGATTGGGGTTCCATTCTGCGCTGCCATTCTGGCTCACGCCGTCGCCGCCCGGACAATCTTCCAGCCTTCGACCTCTTTCTCAACCGGCAACCCCTGCCACCGCTCCGGGTCATGCAGGATGACGAGGTTCGCCAAGTCGCCGCCGATTTCATCGTTCAGCTTGTCCAGCGATTTGATCTGCTCCCAGACAGAGCCGGTGGCGTTGTTCAGCGGCACATAGATGCCGTCGTTGTTGTGGCCATGCAGCTGGCATTTGTTGTACAGACAATCGCCGGAAATCACCCGCCGCCCCTGCCCGGTCTCAAGGATGACAAACTGTTGGCCGATGGTGTGGCCCGAGGCGATGCGCACATGCAGGCCGGGCAAGACGTTGTCGCGGTCGCCGTCAATCAGGGTCATGCGATGTTCGATCGAGGCGTCAAGGCAGGCGCGCAGGTTTTCGGGATCGATGATCGCAGTCAGATGCGAAAAGCGTTTGGGCAGGGCGATGGCTTCGTACCAGCTCAGCAATTCGGATTTCTGAATATGAATCTGCGCCTTCGGGAATTCGGCAACCCCGCCCATGTGGTCAAAATGGGCATGGGTGACGATGATGTCGGTGATCTCGTCCGCCATGATCCCCATTTCAGCAACCATCCGCACCGGCGAAATCCAGTGCGGGATGCCGAACTTGCGGGCAAACCCCGAGGAGTTCTCACCTTGCATGAAGCCGGTGTCGATCAGCACTTTTCGCTGCCCCTGCAAGGCCAGAATGAAGCTGAACGGCAGATCAACCGCCCCGGCCTTTGACATCCCCGCGATCAGATCGACCCAGGGCTGCTGATGCGACCTTGCGTATTCCATCACATAGATATCCCAGGTTTGCATGGCGTGCTCCTATTTTTCGGCCAACATCCGGCCGAGTGATGACAGTCCGACGGCAACGATCAGGATCGCGCCCTGAAACATGTATTGCGAGAATGTCGGCGCGCCGAAAATGTTCAGCCCGTTGAAGCCGACCGCAATGATCAGGGCGCCGATGAAGGTGCCAAAGACATGGAACTCGCCGTCGCGCAATGTGGCCGAGCCCAGAAACACGGCGGCAAATGCGGTCAGCAGGTAACTGTCGGCGGCGCTGGCCGTGCCCGACCCAAGGCGCGAGGCCAGCAGAATGCCGGCCACGGAAGCACAGATGCCGGCGATGACAAAGCCGAGGATCTTGACCCGGTCCACATTGATCCCGGCCAGCCGGGCGGCACCGGCGTTGCCGCCAACCGCCTGAATCTCTTGCCCCAGCGCCGTCTTTTCCACCAGCACCCACAGCCCGCCAAACACCAGAACCATGACCACGATGTTATTGGGGATACCCCACAGCCAGCGGCCAAGTGACAGTTGCAGGAAACTTTCCGGCACCCCGGCGACAATCGGCACCCCGGCGGAATAGGCGAATGCCAGGCCGGTGATGATCGTGCCGGTGCCCAGCGTGGCAATGACCGAATTGACCCGCATCTTGGTGACGATGAAGCCGTTGACGAACCCGATCAGCGCGCCCGCAGCGACGACAATGGCAATCGCCACCGGGATCGGGATTTTGTCGTGCACGATCAGGCCGGTGACAAGGATGCCATGCAGGCTGGCGGCAAATCCCACCGAAAGGTCCAACTCGCCTACAATCACGGCAAGGGTCAGCCCTGCGGCCAGGATCATCACCAGT
>JANOMH010000860.1:0-1629 GCA_031420215.1 Rhodobacterales bacterium
GAGGTTATGGAAGCGATGGCCTTTGGGTCGTTGGCGAGGAAGTTCCAGGCCTTGCAGCAAGCGTCGACGATTTCGTCGTAGGTGTCGAAGACGGTGATGGCGAGTTTGTTGGCGCGCAGGTAGGCCCAGACGTTCTCGACCGGGTTCAGTTCCGGGCTGTAGAGCCTGCCCCGGACCTGATCCGGGGGCGGCAAGGTCAGCAAGGTGATATTGTCCGGGACGGTGAGTGCCCCGGCCCCGTGCCATCCTGCGCCGTCGAGGTGAGGAGGATAAGAAAATGATCCGGGGGATCATTTTCCCGACGCAAGGATGGCGTGGGCCCCTTCGGCCACGGTGCGGGCAATCTCGGCGAGGTGGAGGTTCATCGCCTCGGTGTTGGCGAAGGGCAGCACGAGGCCTGCGGCGACGGCGCGTGCGGGGCAGACGGCACCGAAGATGTAGGACCATTGGTAGCGGGTGTCGCGCTTGCCCCTGGGCCTTGTGCCACGCTTGGCCCAGACGCGGGTGATCGTGCCCTGCTGGCCGACCCTTGCTTCATCCTGGAACCATACTTCAAGCGCCTTGCCCTGTGCAGCCTCGGGGATCGCCGCCGCTACCGCCTCGGGCAAGTTTTTTTGAACGCCGCCTGGGCTTCCGGGTCAGACTTCGGGTGCTGCGGGCGCGACCTGCAGCCGCCGGAAACCGAGCGCCGCCAATTGCTTGCCGACAGTTCGTTCGTGCAGGGTAACGCCGAACTCCGCCGCGATGCGGGCCTGCAGATCGCGCCGCCGCCAGCGCACCACACCATCTTTCTCAGCGTCAGGGCCAGCCTCGACACAGGCGGCAAGTGTCGTCATCTGGTCGGGCGTCAGCCGCCGGGGGCGCTGCGGAACCGTCCGGTTCTTCACCCCCGCCAGACCCTCGGCATTGTAGCGATGCACCCGTTCGGCGGGGAAACCGTCCCCCGGAAGGTTTCCTGATCCGCCTCACCGCAGCGTCTGGCGGTCCATGCCGCAGGACCTGGCTGCCTGCTCGCGGTCCACCCCGTCCAGAACCAGCGCAATCGCCAGCATCCGCCGCACCGAACGCGCGTCCTTCGTCCTGCCCGCCGCCGACCGTAATTCCGTTACCGTCAACTCCATCCGAGTGACCGCGATCCCTGCCATGACAACCTCCTCACTTTGAGGTCGCATCGATTCAGACTTCGAGAGCCAAGGGAATCCCAAAAGAGTCACCCACGAAGGCCATTGGTCTGAGTACTGCACTGGCGGTGTTTCACGGCCCCTTCGGTCGCGTCTGCCGGTATGCGATGGACCGCGCCATGGTGCCGCACGGCAACCGCGAGGGGCACCTGATCTTTCACGTCCAGGGTCCGGCGGGCAACGTGATTGTCGATGACCTGGCCTATCCCTTGTCGGCGGGGCAGGCGGTGGCGATCAGCCCGTGGCAGACGCATTTCTACCGCCCGGTCGATGCCACAAGGCCGACACTGGCCGCCGTGCCGTACCTCCGGCCCGCCTGGTTTCTGGAGGCATCGCGCCGCGCGCGATCGTCCTTGCGCTTTGGCCGGGTGGGGGTCGAGGTCACCGATTTCCTAGCGCGCATGGTCTGTGCCGTGGCACAGGCGATGCTGGACCCCGACCGCGACGA
>JANOMH010000861.1:0-5846 GCA_031420215.1 Rhodobacterales bacterium
CCGTGGCGGGGTCAACCCCGCCCTACGGCTTGGTGTTGGTGTGCTTATCGTTCAGAAGTTTATTCCGAGTTTCCCGGCAACCTCCTGCTTGAAGTAGGCAATGGCGAGATCCTTCATCATTCCAAGAGTCATACCACCAACCTGTGCGGCACCCTGTTTAGTTTTGTTCCAAACGGTGTCTGAGCGAATGGCTTCGAGGTAATCGTGACCCTGATTTGTCATGCGATATCCAGAGTCCGACACTTTTGTCATTAGGCCTGCATCGCTGAGTAATTCGACGTGGTAGCCAAACTCTCTGTCCTGTTGGGACTGGTTCATCGCCCTGCTGACAAAAATGAGCCAGTCATTTTGTGCTTCGGTGTCAATCAGTATTCTTCGTAATAATTCATCATCCCGCTTCACCTGCTCAATCCCCCCTGCAAACTCGGTACATCCAGGCTCGCAAAGCCATAATGCCTTAGCCAGCGCAAATCCGAGTCAAAAAACGCCCGCAAATCGGGGATGCCATATTTCAGCATCGCGATCCGGTCGATCCCCATGCCAAAGGCAAAGCCCTGCCAGAGCGCCGGATCAACCCCGGCGGCCAACAACACCTTGGGATGCACCATCCCCGATCCCAATATCTCCAGCCAGTCATCGCCCTGCCCGACCTTCAGCGTCCCGCCCTCCCACGAACAGCGGATATCGACCTCGGCCGAGGGTTCAGTGAACGGAAAATGCGAGGCGCGGAATCTCACATCGACATTATCCACCTCGAAATAGGATTTCACGAATTCCTCAAGGCACCATTTCAGATTGGCCATCGAGATATCGCGGTCAATCGCCAGCCCCTCGACCTGATGGAACATCGGGGTATGGGTCTGGTCGTAATCGGCGCGATACACCCGCCCCGGCGCAATAATCCGGATCGGCGCACCCTGCGCCTCCAAGGTCCGTATCTGCACCGGCGAGGTATGGGTGCGCAGCACATGCGGCGGGCGGTTATCGCCGGGGGCGCGATGGGTGTAAAACGTGTCCATTTCGGCGCGGGCGGGGTGATGCCCCGGAATGTTCAAGGCGTCGAAATTATACCAGTCGCTTTCCACCTGTGGGCCCTCGGCCACGGCGAAACCCATATCGGCGAAAATCGCGGTGACTTCTTCGGTGACTTGCGAAATCGGGTGAATGGTGCCGATACGCCGCCCGCGGCCCGGCAGGGTCACGTCCAGCCATTCCGACCGCAACCGTTCGTCCAAAGCAGCATCGCCCAACGCTGACTTTTTGGCGACAAGGGCCGAATTGATCTCATCCTTCAGGGCATTCAACGCCGGGCCAGCCGACTGACGTTCCTCGGTTGACATGCCGCCCAAGGACTTCATCAGCCCCGAAATCTCGCCCTTTTTACCCAAAGCGGCGACGCGCAAATCCTCCAAACCGGCCTCATCCGGCGCGCCGGCAATCAGCCCCAGATATTTACGTTTCAGATCATCCATCACAAGGCCCTCTGCCAGTTCTCGGGGCTGGTGCTACCGCGCCGGGGCGGTCCTTGCAAGGCAGCGCTACAACTGGCCGCCCAGCTCGTCGGCAATATGGGCGGCAATGATCGCATCAAAGCTGGCATCAGCGGTAAATCCCATCGCGCGGGACCGCACCGGATCAAAGCCCTGCGCCCAGGCCTCGACGATCCTGGCAATCGCGGCATCCGGCTCCAGCCGGATCAGATCGACAGCTTTCTGTCCGGCCACGCGGCGCAGGGCCTCAATCTCTTCGGCAACGGTGGCCGAAAGGCCGGGCATGTTCAGACTGCGGCGCTGCTCTAACGGGGCCGTATCGACGACAGCGGCATGGCGCAGAAAGCCAATCGCAGCGCGGGGGCTGGCGAACCAATGGCGCAACGTATCGCGGACCGGCAACACCGCAGGCTTGCCCACCAAAGGTTCGCGCAGGATGTTGGAAAAGAACCCCGAGGCCGCACGATTGGGCAATCCGGGGCGAATGCAGATCGTCGGCAAGCGCAGGCCAATCCCGTCAAGCATGCCGCGCCGGGAATAATCGGCCAGCAACAATTCGGTAATCGCCTTTTGGGTGCCATAGGACGTGCGCGGGGTCAGGTTGAAGTCATCATCAATGACATCGGCAAAGGGTGTACCGAATACGGCGGCGGATGAGGCGAAGACCACGCGCGGGCAATAGTCCCGCTGCGCCCGGATCGCCTCGAACAACCAGCGCGAGGCATCCAGATTGACCGTATAGCCTTTGTCAAAATCCACCTCCGCCTCGCCCGAGACGATGGCCGCCAGATGGAAAATCACATCCGGACGGCCTGCGATCTGGGCGGTCGCAGTTTCAGGCCCCGCCATATCCACCGTAAGGCAGGTGGCGCCCGGCACCATGGCAGGGGCCACGACATCGGCCAGTGTCAGCGTCGTCGCTGGCCAAAGCGGATCGGCCACCAGTGACTGGGTCAATTTGCGGCCCAGCATCCCCGCCGCCCCCAGAATCAAAATATGCATCGTGTCCCTCCGAGTTTTGCCAACCAGACCATACCTGCGATCCGACGCCAAGGCTGCTTTAATGCCTGTGCCGATGATGCAGGTCCGGGTAATGCGGATGCTTGTGCTTCAGGGGGGCGTGACGGTGCCGATGCGCATGTGGGGTATCGGCTGTGATCCCCGCGGGATGGTCATGTTGGTGATGCGCGTCATGCACATGCCGGTGGTCGTGCTCGATCTGCGGATGATCATGCAAATGCGCATGATCCTCGGTCAGATGCAGCCACAACCCGATGGCCATGAATGCCGCGCCCGCCAATAATTGCACCGTGACCGGCACGTCGAGCAAGACAATCGCCAGCGCCGCGCCGACAAAGGGCGAAACCGAGAAATAGGCGCCGGTTCGGGCTGTGCCAAGCGACCGCAGGGCCAGAATGAACAGGGCAAGACTGACGCCGTAGCCCAGAAAGCCGATCAATCCGCTGATCAGCACAATCCCGGTCGCAGGCAGTTGACTGCCCTGCACCAAGGCGATGCTCAGGTTCACAGCACCCGCGCCCAACCCTTTGATCATCGCGATTTGCAGCGGGTCCGCCGACGAAAGCCGCCGGGTCAGATTATTGTCGATCCCCCAGCAAAGACAGGCCAAAGCAATGAGGCCCGCCCCCGGACCCAGCAAAGCCGACCCTTGCCACGAGATCACCACCGCCCCTGCCACTATCGCCAAAGCGCCCAATAGCAACCGCCGGTCAACGTTTTCCCGAAACGCGAGCCAGGCGATAACCATGGTCGCCAGTCCTTCCAGGTTCAGCAAAAGTGCAGCGCTGGCGGCGTCGGTTCGGGTCAGCCCGAACAGTAGGAACAATGGCCCCGCAACCCCACCGGCCAGCACGACCAGCACCAGCCACGGCAAATCGGCGCGCATCAGACGGGCCTCGGCCCTGTGCCTGCCCGTCACGGACTGCAAAAGGCGCAACAGCCCCAACCCGAGCCCTGCGCCCAGATACAACAACCCGGCCAGCAGCCACGGATCTACCGACCCCAAAAGCAGTTTCGCAAACGGGGTGCTGGCCCCGAACAAGGCAGCCGACAACAGGGCGATGGGGATACCAGGGTTTGTCATGAGCGCAACCTGCCATTCTGCCAGTGAAAAGGCCAGCGGCCGCAGCAGCCGCTACAAAGGTGGGTCGGGACCCACCTTACTTTGTGGCAGTCGGCCCGGATCATCGGCGGGTGAAAACTCAGCTTGCATGGCCTGTCAGATAAGGTGGGTCCTGACCCACCAGATCCGCAAAAACGCCGGGTTGAAACCCAGCTTACGTGGCGCTTCAAGTAAGGTGGGTTTTAACCCACCCTGCCCGCAAAAACGCAAAAGGCCGCCCAACCGGACGGCCCTTTACATATCTTAATCCGATCAGGCGCTCAGCGCGGCCCTTGCTTTGGTCGCAATGGCGACAAAGGCGTCGGGCTCATGCACGGCCAGATCGGCCAGCACTTTCCGGTCCACTTCGATTCCGGCCAGGCTCAGGCCATTGATAAAGCGGGAATAAGTGAACTCGGCGTCGAACGCGCGGACCGCGGCGTTGATCCGCTGGATCCACAGGGCGCGAAAGTTCCGCTTGCGGACGTGCCGGTCGCGGGTCGCATATTGGTTGGCTTTGTCGACCGCCTGCTTGGCCACTTTGAAGGTGCGGCGACGGTGATCGTAATAGCCTTTGGCCGCATCAAGGATTTTCTTGTGACGGCGATGGGTGACGGTTCCACCTTTGGTGCGTGACATCTGTTGGCCTCCTTAACGGTCGTAGGGCATGTAGGACTTGATGATCTTGCTGTCCTGCGCTGAAAGAACCGTGGTGCCGCGTGCGTCACGAATGAACTTGGTGCTGCGTTTGATCATGCCGTGGCGTTTGCCAGCCTGACCGGCCTTAACCAGGCCAGACGCAGTCATCTTAAAGCGCTTCTTCGCGCTCGACTTGGTCTTCATCTTGGGCATTTTTCATCTCCTCTTGCGAGTGTGTTAACGCGGGGAAAGGCAATGCCACATTGGCCACCCACGCGGATTAAAGCCGTGCAAGCCGAAACCAGCACGGGGCAGAGTGCGCCCTATAGAATGCGCAGGTAGCCAAGGCAAGCGGTCAGTTGACGAATTCGCCGATCACCCGGACAAACACATCCGGCGTGCCCTCAATCGTATAACTTTGAGGGTTGGTATAGACCGCCAGTGCCACAAGGCCACCGCCGATCATCACCAGAATCGCCGCCGCCCGCGGCGCGCGGCTTTCGGAATACGCGCTCAGAATCGCGGGAATCGCAAAGGCCGCAATGACAATGCCAACTACAAAATACAAATCCGGGTTCATGCCTTGCCTCAATTTACCTGACGTGGAGCCATGTCTACTCTGGATCACCGCTATAAATCAAACGTTCCTCGCAGGGGGCGACCCGCAGAATATTCGTTGATCCCGGCGTGTTGAACGGCACCCCGGCGGTGACCACGATCATATCCTTTTCGGTCGCCAGCCCGAGGGCCAAAGCTGCCCGGACAGCGGCAATCACAGCGGCTTTGAACCGGTCCACCGGCCCCACGATCACACAATTGGTCCCCCATGACAGGCACAACCGGCGGGCGGTGGATTCAATTGAGGTCAGTGCAATAATCGGCACGCGCGGGCGCTCGCGGGCGACCAGCAGCGCGGTAGTGCCCGATTGAGAGAAACAGCAGATCGCTTTGACATCGGTGGCTTCAGCAATCTCGCGTGCGGCAGACACAATCCCGTCAGCCACGGTGCTGCGGCTGGCATTGCGGGATGCCTCGATAATCTCGATATAGGTCGGGTCAGCCTCGACCTCGATGGCGACATTGTCCATCGTCGTGACTGCCTCGATCGGAAACGACCCGGCAGCGGATTCGGCGGACAGCATGATCGCGTCGGCCCCCTCATAGATAGCGGTGGCCACGTCGCTGACCTCGGCGCGGGTCGGCACCGGCGATTCGATCATCGATTCCAGCATCTGGGTGGCCACGATCACCGGCTTGGCGGCAGCGCGGCACTTGCGGACCAATTGCTTCTGGATCGGCGGGACATTCTGCACCGGCAGCTCAACACCCAGATCACCACGGGCGACCATGATACCATCGGACACTGCCAGGATTTCGTCAAACGCTTTCACCGCTGCAGGCTTTTCGATCTTGGACAGGATCGCCGCACGACCCTTGGCCAGCAAGCGGGCCTCGTGCACATCTTCGGGGCGCTGGACGAATGACAGGGCCAGCCAATCCACGCCCAGCTCGCAGACAAACTCCAGATCCTTGCGGTCCTTGTCCGACAGCGCGGCCAGCGGCAGGACAACATCGGGCACATTCACGCCCTTGCG
>JANOMH010000862.1:0-1941 GCA_031420215.1 Rhodobacterales bacterium
TAGGCATGGGGCTCGATGGCATTGAGTTTGCAGGTTTCGACCAAGGACGCGATGGTTGCCCAGTTTGCCGCACCGGCGTCATGGCCTGCGAAGAGGGCATTCTTTCGGTTCAGGGCGATAGGGCGGATGGTGCGCTCAACGGTGTTGTTGTCCATTTCGATGTGACCGTCTGTGAGGAAGAGGCAAAGGCCAGCCCAGTATTTTGCGGTATATTTCAACGCCTCGCCCAAGGGGGATTTGGCGGACACGCGGGCGCGGTGGTGGGTGAGCCAGGTTTCGAATGCCGCGATCTTCTGCGCTGACTGGTCTTGGCGGATGGCCAGGCGGGCTTCAGAAGACAAGCCCCTGATTTCGACTTCGATCTTGTAGAGTTCAGCGATGCGCTTCAGCCCGTCTTCGGCGATTGGCGCGGTGCTATTGCGGGCGACTTCAAACAGTTTGCGGCGGGCATGAGCCCAGCAATAGGCCAGCTGGATGACGCCACCAGTCCGGTCGGGCTGGATGAGACGGTTATAGCCCGCGTAGCCGTCTACCTGCAGAACGCCCGTGAAGCCTTGCAAGATGTCATCGGCAAATTGTCCGCTGCGCCCCGGTGCATAGGTGAAGGCCACGCCTGGTGGGGCGGCACCACCCCAAGGTCGGTCATCCCGGGCGAGCGCCCAGAAGTATCCAGTTTTGGTCTTGCCCGCTTTTGGGTCGAGAACCGGGGCGCGGGTTTCGTCCATGAACAACTTCTGTGACCGCTTCAGGTCGGCAATTAGCGCGTTGAACACCGGCTTCAGCTCATAGGCCGCCTTGCCAACCCAAGCGGCTAGGGTTGAGCGATCCAGATCAATGCCTTGGCGGCTGTAAATCTGCGCTTGGCGGTAAAGCGGCAAATGGTCGGCGTATTTGCAGACCAGCACATGCGCCACCGTCGCCTCGGTCGGCATGCCGCCCGCGATCAGCCGCGCCGGGGCCGGAGCTTGCACCACACCGTTCGAGCAGGACCGGCAGGCATACTTCGGGCGGCGGGTGATGATGACGCGGAACTGGGCCGGGATCACGTCGAGACGTTCCGACACGTCTTCCCCGATCTGGTGCAGGCCGCCGCCACAGCCGCAGACCGATGCCGCAGGCTCGATCACTTCCTCAATACGCGGCAGGTGCTTGGGTAAAGAGCCCCGGTTGGCGGCGCGCGGGCTGGAAGCCACCGGTTTGGGCATCAGATGGCAGGCATCTTCATCTGCTTTGATCCCGGCAATCGCCGTTTCTATATCTTCCAGAGCCAATTCGAACTGATCAGGATCGAGCCGTTCAGATTTGCGCCCGAACATCGCCTGTTTGAAGGCTGCGACCAGTTGTTCCAGACGCTCGTTACGGGCGTGGACAGCGACCACAATCGCCTTCAGTGCAGCAACATCATCAGGAAGATCGGCCATGTTCATCATGGCCAAAGAATAGCAAATCCATGCGGGATTTACCCATGTAATCAACGTGGTGATTCAACTTGCCGCAGCTATTCCACCGCCATCGGCGTGCGCGCTTCCACAGCCCGAACCCGCCGCCAATCAAGGCCCGAGAACAGCGCCTCGAACTGCGCATGGCCAAGGCCCATCACCCCATCCTTGATTGCTGGCCACGTGAAGGTGTGTTCCTCCAGCCGCTTATAGGCCATCACCAATCCAGTGCCGTCCCAGTAAAGCAGCTTCAGCCGATCCGCCCTGCGCGACCTAAATACAAACACCGTGCCGGTGAACGGATCTTTGTGCAGCTCGTTCTTCACCAGTGCCGCCAACCCATCATGACCTTTGCGAAAGTCGATCGGCTTGGTCGCCACCAAAATCCGCACCCGGTTCGACGGAAAGATCACGCGCTCGCCCGCAAGGCTGCCGCCAGTTCTGCGACCCGACGGGCATCGGTTGATGCGTCTAATCGAAGGGTCATACCGCTAACAATCAG
>JANOMH010000863.1:0-3532 GCA_031420215.1 Rhodobacterales bacterium
TGGCCGCTGGGTCTGCGGCGGGCTGGACCGCAATGGCCTGCGTCCGATGCGCTATGTCGTCACCGGCGAGGGGCTGTTGATTGCCGGGTCCGAGGCCGGGATGGTTCCGGTCGATGAGCGTACTGTGCTTGAGAAAGGCGCACTTGGGCCGGGGCAGATGATCGCCGTCGATATGGCCGAGGGGCGGCTGTACCACGACCGCGAGTTGAAAAACAAACTGGCCGCCGCCCAGCCGTTTGGCGATTGGATCGAAAAGGTCGTGGACCTGAACGCCATTCTGCGCGACGTGCCGGAACGCGCCCTGTTTGACGGGGCCGAACTGCGCAAGCGGCAGATTGCGGCGGGCTATTCGATTGAGGAACTTGAACAGGTTCTGGCCCCGATGGCCGAGGATGGCAAAGAGATGATTGCGTCGATGGGCGACGATACGCCCGCTGCCGTGCTGTCATCGCTGTATCGGCCTCTCAGCCACTTCTTCCGGCAGAACTTCAGCCAGGTCACCAACCCACCGATCGACTCACTTCGCGAAACCCGGGTGATGTCGCTGAAAACCCGGTTTGGCAACCTGAAAAACGTGCTGGACGAAAGCTCCTCCCAGACAGAAATTCTGATGCTGGAAAGCCCGTTCATTGCCAATGCGGAATTCGACGTGATGGTCGAACAATTCGGCGGGCAGGTGGCGTTCATCGACTGCACCTTTGCCTCTGGCCCCGATGCGCTGCGTCTCGGGCTGGAACGGATCCGCGCCGAGGCCGAGGATGCGGTGCGCTCTGGTGCGGGCCATATCGTGCTGACCGACCAATACCAATCGCCCGACAGAGTTCCTATGCCGATGATCCTCGCCACATCCGCAGTGCATAGCTGGCTGACCCGCAAGGGGTTGCGCACGTTCTGTTCGGTCAACGTCCGCTCTGCCGAATGCATCGACCCGCATTATTTCGCGGTGCTGATTTCGTCAGGGGCAACCACTGTCAACGCCTATCTGGCACAGGATTCCATCGCCGACCGGGTGTCGCGGGGCCTGATCGACGGATCATTGACCGATGCGATGCGCCGCTACCGAGCGGCTGTCGATGCGGGGCTGCTGAAAATCATGTCTAAAATGGGGATTTCAGTGATTTCCTCGTATCGCGGCGGGCTGAATTTCGAGGCCGTGGGGCTTAGCCGCGCCATGGTCGCCGAATATTTCCCCGGCATGCATTCCCGCATTTCCGGCATCGGTGTCGTCGGCATCCAGCAAAAGCTGGAAGAGGTCCACGCGCGCGGCTGGAAAGGCGGGTCCGACATCCTGCCCATCGGTGGCTTTTACAAAGCCCGCCGGACCGGGGAAAAACATGCGTGGGAAGCGACCACCATGCACATGCTGCAAACCGCCTGCGACCGTGCCTCCTATGAGTTGTGGATGCAATATGTCCGCACCATGCAGGCCAACCCGCCGATCCATCTGCGCGATCTGCTGGCAATCAAGCCACTGGGCGAGCCGGTGCCGATTGAGCAGGTGGAATCCATCACCTCGATCCGCAAGCGTTTCGTGACGCCGGGCATGTCCTTGGGCGCGCTGTCGCCCGAGGCGCACAAGACCCTGAACATCGCGATGAACCGGATCGGCGCGAAATCGGACTCGGGCGAAGGTGGCGAAGACCCCGCGCATTTCCATCCCGAACCCAACGGCGATAACCCCAGCGCCAAGATCAAGCAGGTGGCCTCAGGCCGGTTCGGTGTCACCGCCGAATACCTCAACGCCTGCGAGGAGTTGGAGATCAAGGTCGCGCAGGGGGCCAAACCCGGCGAAGGCGGGCAATTGCCGGGGATCAAGGTCACCGCACTGATCGCGCGTCTGCGGCTTTCGACGCCCGGCGTGACGCTGATTTCGCCGCCGCCGCATCATGACATCTACTCCATCGAGGATCTGGCGCAGCTCATCTATGACCTCAAGCAGATCAACCCGCGTGCCAAGGTCACGGTCAAGCTGGTCAGCCAGTCTGGCGTTGGCACCATCGCCGCCGGCGTGGCCAAGGCCAAGGCCGATATCATCCTGATCTCGGGCCACAATGGCGGCACCGGGGCCTCGCCTGGCACCAGCATCAAATATACCGGGCTGCCGTGGGAAATGGGCCTGACCGAGGCGCATCAGGTGCTGAGCATGAACAACCTGCGCGAGCGGGTGACGCTGCGCACCGATGGGGGCCTTCGCACCGGGCGCGATGTGGTGATGGCGGCGATGCTGGGGGCCGAGGAATACGGCATCGGCACGGCGGCCCTGATCGCGATGGGCTGCATCATGGTGCGCCAGTGCCATTCCAACACCTGCCCGGTCGGGGTCTGCACCCAGAACGAGGATTTGCGCAAAAAGTTCACCGGAACGGCGGAAAAGGTGGTCAACCTGATCACATTTTACGCCACCGAAGTGCGCGAAATCCTTGCGTCGATCGGCGCACGGTCGATGGACGACATCATCGGGCGGGCCGATTTGCTGACGCAGGTGTCGCGCGGGGCAGCGCATCTGGATGACCTTGACCTGAACCCGCTGCTGATCAAGGTCGATGGGGCCAACAAGATCACTTATGACCGCAACAAACCGCGCAACCCGGTGCTGGACACGCTGGACGCCGAGATTGTGCAGGACGCCGCAAGGTTTCTGAACGACGGCGAAAAGATGCAGTTGCAATATGCAGTGCAGAACACGCACCGGACCATCGGCACGCGGACATCGTCGCATATCGTGCAGAAGTTCGGGATGCGGAACTCTCTGCAACCCGATCACCTGACCGTCAAACTGACGGGCAGTGCTGGCCAATCACTGGGGGCCTTTGCAGCACCGGGGCTGAAGATCGAAGTCTCGGGCGACGCCAACGACTACGTGGGCAAGGGGTTGTCCGGCGGCATCATCGTCGTGCGCCCCTCTATGGCCTCGCCCCTGATCGCGTCGGAAAACACCATCATCGGCAACACCGTGCTCTATGGCGCAACCGATGGCTATCTCTTTGCCGCAGGCCGCGCGGGCGAGCGGTTCGCCGTACGCAACTCGGGTGCCAAGGTGGTGATCGAGGGCTGCGGGTCGAACGGTTGCGAATATATGACCGGCGGCGTGGCGGTAATCCTGGGGTCCATCGGGGCCAACTTTGGCGCAGGCATGACTGGCGGCATGGCTTATGTCTATGACCCCGACGGCACGGCGCAGGCGCTGATGAACATGGAAACATTGGTCACTTGTGCCGTAACAGTGCCGCATTGGGAGGAGCAGCTACATACCCTGATCACCCGACATGCCAAGGAAACTGACAGCCGCAAGGCCGCCGAAATCCTGGGCGAGTGGGCTAGTGAAAAGGCCAACTTCCTGCAGATCTGCCCCAAGGAAATGCTGGTTCACCTGAAGCATCCCCTGGCAATTGAAGCCAAGGCGATGCCTGCGGAATAAATTGAAAGATGGAGTAGGGCCGAGTTACTCGGCCCTATTGCTAGACTTAGCGGTTTGGGTTTTATGCGACGCATTCCCCCCGATCTCGCCCCGGCGAAGGCCGGGGTCCCGATG
>JANOMH010000864.1:0-1567 GCA_031420215.1 Rhodobacterales bacterium
TCGGCACTGCGGGCCTCTAACTCGGCCCTGATCGCGGTTTGCCGGATAGCGACCCGGCGCAGCCCGTCACGCATTGCGCCCAGACCATCCTCATAGGCGCGGACGGTTTCTGTCAGCGCGGCAATCTGGTCATCCGACCCGCCCGCCTGATCCAGCAACACCGACGCTGCGGCCAGCCGGGCAGCAGCGGCCTGTGCGGCGGCGGCGGTTTCCGATTGCGCCCAGCCCGCACCGGCCCAAAAACACAAGGCAAGCGCCAGCCGGATCATCGCACAATCAGGCTGTGGCCGGTCATTTGGGGCGGTAATTCCAACCCCATCAACTCCAGCAAGGTGGGGGCCAGATCGGCCAACCGGCCATTGCGCAAATGCACCCCCGGTGGACCACCGACCAAAATCACCGGCACCGGATTGGTGGTGTGCGACGTATGCGGGCCACCCGTGACCGGATCAACCATCAGCTCGCAATTACCATGATCGGCCGTAACAATCATCGCGCCGCCGGCCTTTTCCAGCGCGGCCAATACCCGGCCCAACCCGCTGTCCACCGCCTCACAAGCCTTGATCGCGGCCTCCAGAATGCCAGTATGCCCGACCATGTCGGGGTTGGCATAATTGGTGATAATCAGGTCATATCCCGCCTCAATCGCGCCGACAAACGCATGTGTCACCTCGGCGGCCGACATTTCAGGCTGCAAATCATAGGTGGCGACTTTGGGCGAAGGGGCCATATAGCGAACCTCGCCGACCTCGGGGGTTTCCTTGCCGCCATTCAGGAAAAACGTCACATGCGGGTATTTCTCGGTCTCGGCCAGCCGGAACTGGGTCAGGCCATGCGCCGCGACCCAGGCGCCCAATGTATTGACCAGATTGCGCTTGGGGAACATCGCGGCAAACCAATCCGAATGGGCGACGGAATATTCGACCATCCCCAGCCGGGCGACCAGTGCCACCGGATCACCCCGGTCAAATCCGGCAAAACCCGGATCGGCAATCGCTGCCAATATCTCGCGCGACCGGTCAGCGCGGAAGTTCAGGCACAGCAACCCATCGCCCGCCTTCATGCCGGCATAGTCGCCGATCACGGTGGCGGGAATAAACTCATCGGTCTGACCCGCTGCCGTGGCAGCCAGCACCGCCGCCGCTGCAGTCAGGGCATGCGAACCAACCGCCTGCACCATCGCGCGATAAGCAGTCTGGACCCGTTCCCAGCGAGTATCGCGGTCCATGGCATAATAGCGGCCAATGACCGTGGCCACCCTTGCACCAGCGGGCAGCCCAGCCTCAAGCTCGGTCATAAATCCCAAAGCCGATGTCGGGGCCACATCGCGGCCATCAGTGACGGCATGCACCGCAACTGGCACCCCCGCCGCCGCAATCGCCTGGGCGGCGGCCAGCACATGCACAATATGGCCATGCACGCCGCCATTCGAAATTACGCCGATCAGATGCGCCACCCCGCCCGAAGCCTGCAGCGCCGCAATAAACCCGACCAGCGCCGGGTTGGTGGCAAACGTCCCCTCCTCAATCGCCAGATCGATCGCGCCCAGATCCATAGCGACGACGCG
>JANOMH010000865.1:0-2383 GCA_031420215.1 Rhodobacterales bacterium
GTTCTATGGCCCGCCCGGCACCGGCAAATCCAGCCTGATCCGGGCTTTGGCATCCGAGCTGTCGCTGGATATCGCCACGCTGGATGTGGGCCGCGCCACGCTGACCGATGATGACCTGCGCGAGGCAATCATGCGTGCCCCCAAGCGGTCGCTGATCGTTATCGAAGATGTGGACGCCATTTTCACCCAGCGCGACAGCGGCGACAGACGCTCCGGCGTCAGTTTTTCCGGGCTGCTGAATGCGATCGACGGTGTTGCCGCGCAGGAAGGGCGCGCCCTGATCATGACGACCAACCACAAGGACCGTCTGGACCGGGCGCTGATCAGACCGGGCCGGGCCGACATTCATATGGAACTGGGGCTGGTCAATGCGGCCACGGCCCGGCGTTTGTTCGCGCGGTTTTTCCCGGCGGACCATGGACTGGCGTTGCAGTTTGAAGATCGGCTGCGCGGGCAAATGACCAACCCTGCGGTGATACAAGGGTGGTTGCTGGTTCACAGTGCTGATCCGCAGATGGCCGCGACCGCCACCGGGATCATCACGCCCTCAATCGCGGCGGCCGCCGAGTGACTTTTGCCAGTCCGCCATGGAACTGCGGCCAGTCATGCGGCAGACTGGTGAGAGGCTGTTTGCCCTTTGGGAGAGTTTGATGCAGATGCAAGACCGTGTGGATGCCGCCATTGATGCGGCTTTGGGTGACCGGATCGTCGGTTGCGTGGTTCTGGTGCGGCAGGCGGGGCAACTGGCCTATGCCCGTGCCGCCGGGCTGGCTGACCGCGAGGCGGGACGACCGATGCGGTCGGACGCGATTTTCCGGCTGGCTTCGGTGACTAAACCCATCGTCGCGGCGGCGGCGTTGCGGATGGTGGATCTGGGGCTGATCGGGCTGGATGACCCGGTCGCAACATATCTGCCCTATTTCCGGCCCCGGTCGCCCGACGGATCGCAGTCCGATATCCTGATCCGGCAATTGCTGACCCACACATCTGGCCTGACCTATGGTGGCGCGGGGGCCTATTCGCGCGGCCTGTCTGGCCCTTTGCTGGGTTTTGAGGAAAACCTGCGCCTGATGGCAGCGGAACCTTTGGCTTTCGCGCCGGGGACCGGCTGGGAATACGGCGTGTCGCTTGACGTTCTGGGCGGGGTCATTGCCGCCGTGAATGGCACTGATCTGGCCGGTGTAGTGGCCCGCTATGTGACCGGACCTTTGGGCATGCCGGACACATTGTTTGGGGTCAGCGACCCATCCCGCCTTGCCGTACCCTATATGGATGGCCCGCCGCCCAAACGGATGGCGGATTATGAAGAGGTCGTGGGCAAAGACGGTGGGATGACCCCGTTTTCGGTGCCCCACATATTTGAGCCGCGCGTGCCGCAGTCGGGCGGCGCCGGAATGGCCGGAACCGCAAGCGACGTGATGCGCCTGCTTGAGGCGCTGCGGGGTGATTTTCTGGCTGCCGGGACCAAAGCGGCTGCTTTTTCCAACCAGATCGGCAGCTTGCCACGGGATCTGGGCAAAAGGTTCGGATTTTTGGGGGCGGTGCTGGCGGACCCCGCCTTGGCAGGCTCACCGATGCCGGTGGGCGCGGTCGATTGGGGCGGGGCCTGGGGTCATAACTGGGTGATCGACCCCGGTTCGGCCACCACAATCGTCGTCTGCACCAACACGTTGTTCGAAGGGTGCAATGGCCCGTTCCGCGAAGAAATCGCAGGCGCAGTGTTTGGCTGAAAACATGGCCTTGCGGGGGCGGCAAGACCGATGCCTTGCCCTCTTATCCCCCAGCCGTTAGGGTTATTTGGCATAGGATGGGCCAAAGCGGCGGGGCGAAATTGGATCAGGACGTTCTTGTCAGTTTCCTTGACGCCTACCTCAGGGGCGCGCCTGACGCCCGTCCGATCTATCGAAAAGTGGCTGACGGGATTGCCCGAGCGATGGACGAAAAGCTGATGGATGCGCATACGCATCTGCCCAGCGAACGGAGTCTGGCCGAAGAATTGCAGATCTCGCGGGTCACCCTGCGCCGGGCGATTGACGAATTGGTGGCGCAGGGTCTGTTGGTGCGACGGCAGGGGGCCAAAACGGCAGTGGCCCGGCGGCTGGAAAAGGCGCTGTCCACCCTGACCGGGTTTTCCGAAGAGTTGCGCGCCCGTGGGATTGAACCTGGTCAGCGCTGGTTGTCGCGCAGTCTGGTCAGCCCCTCCTCGGCCGAGGCGATGGCGCTGGGCCTGACCAGCACCGATCGGGTGATGCGGTTGCAGCGCGTCCGTCTGGCCGATGGCGCGCCGATTGCAATTGAACGTGCTGCGGTGCCTGCGGTGTTTTTGCCCTCTGCCGACCTGATTGCCCATTCACTTTACGAAGCGCTGCACCGGCTGGGTGCC
>JANOMH010000866.1:0-2180 GCA_031420215.1 Rhodobacterales bacterium
AGGTCGAGGCAGATTTTTGAGCCCCCTTCGATCAGTTCGGCGGTCTTGGCAGCGTAGTCGGCGGGCGTTTCGCCGGGCAGGGCATAGGTCAGAAATTCGACCACCAACAGCAGGTCCTCGGCGGCGAAATCGGCGATAACATCGCGCAATATCTGGATGTTATGGGTATTGGCGGCGGGGATATCCGACCGCAGATAGACCATCACCTTAGCCCCGGTGCCGCCCCACCTGCGAACTTGCAGGGCCGTGGCACCCGCAACCATTTTCGACAACCGGTAACCTTCTGGCGTGGTGTCAAACCCCGAGGCATCCAACCCGATCAGCAACCCGGTATCGCGGGGCAAAACGCCCTCGTCCACCAATCCGGGGACCGCACACAAAGGGTCAACCAACACGCATCCGGCGTGGCGGGCCAAGTGGCTGGTGATATCCATTTTGGTCAACCCAAGAGTCGCGTTAGAGATCGCGGCCTGCTCTTCGGCGGTTTTAGCAAGCACCTGCCGCATCCCGCCGCGCTGGTCACAGGCGATGACCATCATCGCGCCATTGGCCGCGCACATCTGGGTATAGCCGCGCCGTTCTGCCGTAGTCATTGCCGTCATGTGACCCCCCGTTTTTGTCAATTGCCACACCACCGCGATTGCGCGATAAGCTGATCTTCAGTTCGGCTGTAACACGTTGCAGAAAGGAATTGCAATCTGTCCCTTCCCGCGCCCCCCTCTTCAAACCCGACAGATGTCGGCGAAAACCGGGCCATGCTGCATATGGTGGCCAAGCTGCACTATCTGTCCGACCTGTCGCAGGTGCAGATAGCCAAGCAACTTGGCCTGTCGACCGCCACGATTTCCCGGCTGCTGCAACGGGCCCGGGCCGAGGGGATTGTGCGAATCGAGGTGCGCGATCTGGTGGCCCCGGATGCACTGGGGGCGCTGCTGGCCGAGCGGTTGGGGCTGCGGCAGGTCAGTGTGGTCGAAGCACCCGTTGGTGCTTTGGGCGCGTTGGCGGCCCCTTTGGCCGGTCTGCTGCTGGCCGAAAACCTGAAACCCGGTGCTGTCCTTGCCTTGGGTTGGGGCCGGGCAGTCAAGGGCGTGCTCGAAGTTGGCCTGCCCCCTCTGCCCGGCGTGTTGATCGTGCCGATGACCGGGGGGATGCAGCAACATGCGCCGCATCTACAGATCAATGAATTCGTGCGCATCGCTGCCGAACAGACCGGCGGCATCCCGCATTTCATCCATGCACCCTATCTGCCATCCGCCGAGGCGCGGCCGATCTTTCTGGGTGATTTGGCTATCAGCCATGCGGTGGCGTTATGGTCCCGGATTGACGTAGCCATCGTCGGCATCGGCCTTGCCCCCGGCCTCGCCGCGCGCGAGCCGGGAATTGACAGCCCGCAGGATCCCGGCCTTGCCACATCCGTCGGCGAGGTGATCAGGCATTACTTTGACGCCGAGGGCCAATCCCTGCCGTGGGAGGGAGAGGACCGGATGATTACCGTCTCGCCCGCCCAATGCCGTGCCGCCAAACTGACCATTGGCGTGGCCACTGGCGAGAAAAAGGCCCAGTCGATCATCGCCGCCGCCCGTGCCCGCATGATCAGCGCTTTGGTCACTGATCTGCGCACTGCCGAGGCGATTCAGCTGCGTTTGACCGATGGCCAAGTGTAAAGAAAATCGTTGCAGCAAATAATTGCGCTTGACGCGGCGGCATTCCTTTCGTGATATCCCCCCACCGAAAACGGATACGGTCACATGATCTGGAGGGATCAGGGATGGTATCGCAAGGGAGGATACAACATGAAACGCCGTTCATTTCTGGGCGCTGCATCCGCAGTTGCCCTTAGCTTCAGCTTGGCCTCTGCGGCCTATGCGCAGGACCAACTTACTATCGCACTTGTTCCCGGTCTGACCACCGACGCATTTTATATCACCATGCAAAAAGGCGCACAGGCGGCCGCTGATGCGCTGGGTGTGGAACTGGTGTTCCAGGGTGCGCCCGATTTCAACCCGGTAACGCAGGTTCCGGTGCTGGACGCGGTCATCGCCCGTGCCCCGGATGCGATCCTGATCGCCCCCACCGACACCACCCAGCTGATCGAGCCGCTGCGCCGTGCCCATGATGCGGGCATTCCGGTGATCACGGTCGATACATTCATCGGCACCGGCATCTATCAGACCGGCGCC
>JANOMH010000867.1:0-2921 GCA_031420215.1 Rhodobacterales bacterium
GCAGAAGTCCTCGAACAAACTATGCAGCCTTGTATAGCGGTGCGGTTGATGGACGGTGATCACCCGCGCGCCGGGGGTATCGGCCACGGCCTGCCGGGCAGCCTTCAGCACAGCGGCAATCTCGACCGGGTGGTGGCCGTAATCGTCGATGATGGTGACCCCATTCACCTCGCCCACTTTGGTGAAGCGGCGGTTGACCCCGCCAAAACCGGCCAGAGCGGCCCGGATTTCAGCCCGCTTCATCCCCAGATGCCGGGCCACGGCCACGGCGGCCAAAGCATTGGAGACATTGTGATCGCCGGGCATCGGCAGGGTGCAAGCTTCGATCAGCGTGCCCTCGGCTTGCAAAGCGACGTCGAAATGCGCGACCCCGGCCTTGTAGGTCAGGTTGACTGCCCGGACATCGGCCTGTGCGTTAAAGCCGAATGTCGTGACCCGCCGGTCGGTGATCCGGCCCACAAGAGCCTGCACTTCGGGGTGGTCGGTGCAGCAGACGGCCAGCCCATAGAACGGGATGTTGGACACAAAATCATAAAACCCGCGCCGCAGGTTTTCGATCGTGCCCCAGTGTTCCATATGTTCGGGGTCGATATTGGTGACGATGGCAATGGTCGCGGGCAGGCGGTTAAAGGTGCCGTCGCTTTCATCCGCCTCGACCACCATCCATTCGCCCTGCCCGATCCGGGCGTTCGACCCATAGGCATGAATGACGCCGCCATTGACCACGGTCGGGTCAAAGTGGCCCGCATCCAGCAAGGTGGCGACCATGGTGGTGGTCGTGGTCTTGCCATGGGTGCCCGCAACGGCCACGTTGGATTTCAGCCGCATCAGTTCGGCCAACATCTCGGCCCGGCGAACCACGGGCAGGCCCTTGCGGCGGGCCTCGTCCAGTTCCGGATTGCCGGGTTTGATGGCAGACGAAATCACCACCACCTCGGCTCCTTCAAGGTTCTCTGCGCGCTGGCCTTCATAGATCAGCGCCCCCAGTGCCTTGAGCCGGTCGGTGATCTTGGATCCCTTCAGGTCGGACCCCTGCACCACATACCCCAGGTTCAGCAACACCTCGGCAATGCCCGACATGCCAATGCCACCAATGCCGACAAAGTGGATCGGACCAATATCAAGCGGGAGTTTCGTGGCAGCGTTCATAAAAGGGCTTCCATCCATGTTTTAGCCTTTCTTACCGGCGCCGAGCTGTTCCACAAGGGTAACAAGCGCCTCGGTGGCGTCAGGTTTGCCGCAACTCAATGCGGCCAGCGACATCTGCAAGGCCATCTCAGGGGCACTCAGAATGGCGAGTATCTGCGCGCTCAGGCTGTCCACCTGCAAATCAGCCTCGCGGATCATTACCGCCCCACCCGCCTGCACCAACCCGGCGGCATTGGCGGCCTGATGGTCGGCTGTGGCGGCGGCATAGGGGATCAGGATCGCCGGGCGGCCGATCACGCAGATATCGGCGACGGACGAGGCCCCGGCCCGGCTGATCACCAGCTGCGCCTGCGCCATACGGGACGGGATATCATTGAAAAACGGTGCAACTTCGGCGTTGATCAGTTGGTCATGGTAATACAGCGACACACGGTCGCCGTCTTCGTCACGGGCCTGATGGCCGACGCGGATATTGTGGCGCATCCCATCGGGCAAGGCGGCGATGGCGGGCGGGACGATATCCGACAGGATGCGCGCCCCTTGACTGCCGCCGATCACAAGGATCGACATCGGGTAATCACCGGGGGGGATATAGGCGGCCCCGGATTTCTCGGCGATGGTCCGGCGCACCGGATTGCCGGTATGACTGGCCTTGGTCCCGGCGGGCAGGTCGGTGGGCCATGTGCCGCAGGCGACGTGGTTTACCCGACGGGCAAACAGCTTGTTCACCTTGCCCAGGACGCCGTTTTGTTCATGGATCATCCGGGGCAGGCGCAACACCCATGCGGCTGTCATCGCCGGGATCGCCGGATAACCGCCAAAGCCCACGACCACCGCTGGCCGGTCACGGCGCAGGTCCATGATCGCCGACAGGATGCCACCGGCAATCTGGAACGGGGCGAGCAGTTTGGCCCCGATGCCGCCGCGCGCAAAGGTGGCGCTGCCGACCTGTTCAATCTGCACCTGCGCCGGGAAGCCCTGCGTATAGCGGGCACCGCGCGCATCGGTGGACAGTTTCACCCGCCAGCCCCGGCCCAACATCGCCTCGGCCAAGGCCTGCGCCGGGAACATATGCCCGCCGGTGCCGCCTGCGGCGATGATCAGCAGGGGGGCGGTCATGTAAGCCACCATAGGCGCGTGGGTTTCACCCACCCTACGTAGGGTGGGTGCAACCCACGCATATTCCACACCGCCATCACCGCCCCCGCCGCAGCAGAATATCCCCGATCTCGCCCTGTGGCCTTGTCCGTGTAAAGGCCAGCAGCATGCCCACCGCAATGCCGCCTGCAATCAGTGACGACCCGCCATAGCTGACAAACGGCAAGGTCATGCCTTTGGCCGGCAGCAACCGCACGGCCACGCCCATATTGATCATCGCCTGCACCCCAAAGGCGCAGGCCAGCCCGCAACCCGCCAGCCGGATGAACGGATCACGTTCTTTCATCAGCCGCATCAGAGACCGGGCGACGATGATCGTGTATAAGGCAATGATGAACAGCACGCAGATCAGGCCATATTCCTCGGCAGCGACGGCAATGATGAAATCGGTATGGGCATCGGGCAGCGACCATTTCACTTGCCCCTCGCCCACACCAACGCCAAAGAAACCGCCCTCCTGAATGGCATTGGTGGCATAGCCAAGCTGGGTGCGCGGATCGAGGTCGGCGGACATGAAGCCATCAATCCGGCGGGCAAAGTGTTCGGAATTGGAATAGGCGAATGTGCCCGCGGCGGCCACGACCCCGGCCAGAGTGGCCAGCAAGACCATCGGT
>JANOMH010000868.1:0-2526 GCA_031420215.1 Rhodobacterales bacterium
CCATGGATGACCATTCCTCTTGGCCCTGTGTTACCACAACGCCTCTAGCTGCCAACCCGAACCTCTCGGGGTCAAGCGTCCCTGCCGGGATATCCTTTCGGATCACACCGGCGCGAGGTTCCTATTTGGCATTGCTCCCGGTGGGGCTTGCCATGCCGTCCCGGTTGCCCGGTCCGCGGTGGGCTCTTACCCCACCGTTTCACCCTTACTCATACGGATATGAGCGGTCTGTTCTCTGTGGCGCTATCCCTTGGGTTACCCCAGCCGGGCGTTACCCGGCACCGTGCTTTGTGGAGTCCGGACTTTCCTCGGATGCGTTGCCGCACCCGCGATCATCCAGCCATCCGCGCGACTGGGGGCTTAAGCGGGGTTGCCGGTCCGGTCAACCGGGAAACGGTGGGCCAGGTCACGGGCGGCGGCGATGTCGTCTGCGCTGACAGCCCCCTGCGCCCAAGGCCGGAAATGCAGCCGGAAGGCCGCCAGCACCTGATCATCGGTCAAATCGGGGTCATAGCCGAAAGTCAGCAAATCAGCCCGCAGCCCGCCTGTATCCGCCATCGGCTTGCTGCCCTGATGCGGCCAGACTGCCAACCGCTGGGCCGCAAGCCTGCGCCAGTCAAACCTTGGGCCGGGGTCGGATTTGCGCCCCGGCGCCATGTCGGAATGGGCGATCACCCGTTCGGGCCGGATCTTGTGGCGGCCCATAATGCCCGACAACAGTTCCTCCAGCGCCAGCATCTGCGGCGCGGCAAACGGGGTCGCCCCGGTATTGGCCAGTTCAATCCCGATCGAGCGGGAATTGACATCGGTCACATCGCCCCAGCGCCCGGCCCCGGCGTGCCAGGCGCGCAAATCCTCGGGGACCAGCGCAAACACAGCGCCGGTCGGGGCAATCAGATAATGCGCGGACACGGCAGGCGCGGGGTCGCAGAGCCGTTCTAACGCGGCCTCGGCAGTGGCCATCGCGGTATAGTGCAGCACGACCATATCCGGGACCGCACCCAACCGGCGCGGTCCACAGTTCGGCGATTCATATTCGATGATTTTCAGTTCTGAACCGCGAGCCGGAATGGGGCCGGATCCCAACCACAGGCGAAACCGTCGCCATCGGGGTCAATGCCACGGGCGTCACGCTCTGGCCCGCCACGGGTCAGGAAATCGCGCTGCGCCTCGTCCGGGGATCCATAGGCCGCACAATTGCGCTGGAACCGGCCCTGCCCGGACCAGACGAAGCGGCTGTAATATTCCTGCCCCTTGGCATTGGGGGCGCTCAGCGCATATTCGATGATGTTGGGCCCGGTGCTGCCATCCCGCTCGGGGATCGCTGTGGGCTGGATAACCGCATAGGCGGCGGCCTGATCGGCGCGGCGTTGTGCATCGCTTTCGATGGTTTCCCGGCCCGAAACGGCGGCGAATTCCTGTTCATCCGAGATACCGGAATGGTTCAGCAGCACCGGGGCGGCATTGCCGGGGCTGGCTTGAAGGCCGGTGGTCCGGTTCAGGTCGGGCTGGCCGGGGGCAGTCGGAATGGCGGAACCGGGCACATTCAGGCCCGTCGCATTCAGGCCCGTCGCATTCAGCGGCGCTCCAATTCCGGCGGCGGCCAGATCGGCGGTCGGGATAGCGCCGGGGGTCGCGGGCAAGGCGGTGCTGCCAATCGGCCCCGTTCCAATCGGTGCGGTGCCGACAAAGGTTCCGGTGGTCGCCGGAACCCCGGTCAGGGCAGCCTCGCGCTGTGCCCGGTCGAGTTCGTATTGCGCATAGTCGCTGAACCCGACGCCCTGGCCGCTATCCGGCACAGGCTGCTGACAGCCTGCGACAAACCCGACTAAACCCAGTAAAACAAGCCTTTTCACGGCAAAACCCCTGCCCGATCCCCGATTTGATCCGCCCCTTACCACCACTTTACCGGCTTGGCCACAAACTTGGCCGCACGTTCCAGTGTATAGGCGACATTCAGCAGTCCGGCCTCGTCCCACGGGCGGCCAATCAGTTGCAGGCCCATCGGCAAGCCCTTGGCATCAAGGCCGGTAGGCACGGCGATACCGGGCAAGCCCGCCAGATTGACCGTCACCGTGAACACATCGTTGAGATACATTTCCACCGGATCGGCATTGGCCATTTCACCCAAACCAAAAGCGGATGAGGGCGTGGCGGGCGTCAGGATCGCATCGACGCCCGCGTCAAACGCCAGTTCAAAGTCGCGTTTGATCAGGGCACGAACCTTGCGGGCGCGGTTGTAATAGGCGTCATAGAACCCGGCGGACAACACGTAAGTCCCGATCATCACCCGGCGCTGCACTTCGGGGCCAAACCCTTCGGCGCGGGTTTTTTCGTACATTTCGGTGATGCCATCACCCTGGGCCAGCTTGGCGCGATGGCCAAAGCGGACGCCGTCATAGCGGGCGAGGTTGCTGGATGCCTCGGCGGGCGCAATCACATAATACGCAGGCAGCGCGTATTTGGTATGCGGCAGGCTGATATCGACGATTTTCGCCCCGGCATCGCGCAGCATCGCAGTGCCGT
>JANOMH010000869.1:0-11639 GCA_031420215.1 Rhodobacterales bacterium
GACCGCCGGGGTCGCGGCCCGTGCCGATGCGGGCATCGATCAGATCGACCGCACCGCCCTGTCAGGGCAATTCTTTGCCGGCCTGCTGCTTGGCGTGGTCTGGGTGCCCTGCGTCGGGCCGACGCTGGGTGGGGCCATCGCTCTGGCCTCAGCCGGGCAAAGCCTCCCATGGGCGGCGGCCATCATGGCCAGCTTTGCGCTGGGCATTTCCAGCATCATTCTGGCCCTGGGCTATGGCGCGCAATCCGCCATCCGGGCGCGGCGCGACAGCCTGCGGGCCTTTGCCACCAAAGCCCGGCCCGCGATGGGGATCATCTTCGTGCTCACCGGGCTTGCCCTGTTCTTTGACCTGCAAAGATACTCCGAAATCTGGCTGATCGAAAATCTGCCATACTGGCTTCAGGACCTGTCGGTCCGCTTTTAACCAAAGGAAACTGCCATGCAACGTCGTGACTTCATGCTGCTGACTGCCTCCGTCTCGCTGATCCCGGCCCTTCTGCCCCTCTCCGCGCAGGCCGCGACTACCACGTATACCCCCGGTCTGGTCGATGAACGGCTGGCCGCAGGCGACACGGTGTTTGTGGACTTCTTCGCCAGCTGGTGTTCAACATGTGCGGCACAAACCCGGGTGATGGACGCCCTCAAGGCTGCCAATCCGGCCTATGAGGCGGCCGTGACCTTTGTCCAAGTGGACTGGGACCAATATGGCAACGACCCCCTGACCCTGCGCCTGAACATCCCGCGCCGGTCCACCCTCGTCGTCCTGAAAGGGCAGGACGAATTGGGGCGGATCGTCGCGGGCACAGCGACCGAGGAAATTCAGGCGCTGATGGACGTGGCCCTTGGGGCGGCGACAGCGTCTTAGGCAGGCAGTGCTGGCCTGTCATCCGGCATCCACTCTTGTGGCAAATGGCAGCACCATGGCAGTCGTCCAAGACATTGGGCCCATGTTCCAACGCATTCACCAAGCGCGCGGCCATCTCGGCAAGGGCAATGCCAAAACTGCGGAATAGGGCGGTCAGACACCAGATGTTCGCTGCTGATTCGGTGGCGACCGTCTCGTTATGGATCAAACAAGGCACTTTGCCCTCTGCAAGCGGGTTGATCGGTAGATGATGGTCCAGCTTGCGGTTCATTGACTGCCGCTGTGCCATCGACCGGATCGCAACCATGGCCAAATGCTTTCGCCCCCGCCAGGTGGCGATGCTGCGCGAGCTTCCTAAGGTGATGCAGGGGCGATATGCAGTCTGTCAGGTTTTCGTTGCAATCTTTATCGACTACCCGATCTTCACCCGATCTTACCGCGCACACCGCCGGTTTGCCCCCGGTCCAGCAGCAGGTGGTCCAGAATCACACAAGCCATCATAGCCTCGCCCACAGGCACCGCCCTTATCCCGACACAGGGGTCATGGCGGCCTTTGGTGACAACTTCATAGGGCGTCCCATCCTTGCGGATCGATTGTCGCGGCGACAATATCGAAGATGTAGGTTTCACCGCGAACCGCACCACAATATCTTGCCCCGTTGAGATCCCGCCAAGGATACCGCCCGCATGATTGGAGCTGTATTCAGGGCCATTCGGCCCCATCGAAATCTCGTCCGCATTGTCCCGTCCGGTCAGACTGGCCACGGCCATTCCGTCGCCAATCTCGACCCCCTTGACCGCGTTGATCGACATCATCGCAGCGGCCAAATCAGAGTCTAACTTGGCATAAAGCGGGGCACCGATCCCCGCAGGCACGCCTCGGGCCACGACCTCGATGATGGCACCCACCGAGTTGTGATCCTTGCGGCGCAGGTAATCCAGATAATCCTCCCATTCCGCAGCTACGGCCGGATCAGGGCACCAGAAGTCATTGGTATCAATGGCTTGCCAGTCAAATCTGGCCCGGTCAATCACTTTGGCCCCCATCTGCACCATATATCCTTTGATCTGCACCCCCGGGGCCACCCGCTTGATCGCCTCCCGCGCCACACCCCCCGCCGCAACCCGAGATGCAGTTTCACGCGCCGACGACCGACCGCCGCCCCGTGGATCGCGAATTCCGTACTTCTGCCAATAGGTTATGTCGGCATGGCCGGGGCGAAACGTGTCGGCGATATCGCCATAATCCTTGGACCGTTGGTCCATATTGCGGATCATCAACTGAATCGGGGTGCCGGTGGTCAACCCTTCATAGACACCTGATAAAATCTCAACAGTATCAGGCTCTTGCCGCTGAGTTGTGTTCTTGTTCTGGCCCGGGCGGCGCTTGTCCAGCCAATGCTGGATCATGGCTTCGTCCAGCGGCACACCGGGCGGGCAACCGTCGACCGTTGCCCCCAAAGCCGGGCCATGGCTTTCGCCCCAGGTGGTAAAGCGGAACAAATGTCCGAATGTATTCAAGCTCATGGCAGGCTCCTTTACGCTTTGTTTACCCGGATGCGGCCAAAACTGAAAGTCCCCCTTGTGCCCAACCGCGGCAGTTGTATGTTCGGCCTCACCTCGGGGTGCTTTGGAAACAGGGCTGAGATGCGCAAGCGGACCCGTTGAACCTGAACCGGTTAACACCGGCGGAGGGAAGGTAGCGCGTTCATCCGCAATGCCCCCAACCGTCTGGCGCATGAAAGGATGATCAATGCGAAACTACCTTTACGTCGTCGCGGGACTAACCCTGTCTGCCACTTTGGCACAGGCCGAAACCCCCGTTTTGACAGTCTATACCTATGACAGCTTTACCGCCGAATGGGGCCCCGGTCCCTTGATAGAGACTGCTTTCGAGGTGCAATGCGGCTGCGACCTGCAGTTTGTCAGCTCTGGCGACGGCGCAGCCTTGCTGGCGCGGGTGCTGCTGGAAGGGGCCGGAACCGAGGCTGATGTGGTCCTCGGACTGGACACCAACCTGACCGCCAAAGCCCAGGACTCCGGGCTTTTCGCGCCCCATGGCGTGACCGCCGCGCTGGATTTGCCGGTGGAATGGAGCGATGATACCTTTCTGCCCTACGACTGGGGCTGGTTCGCTTTTGTCGGCAATGTCGGCGGCGAAATGCCTGCGAATTTCCGGGAACTGGCCGACAGCGACTTGAAAATTGTGATCGAAGATCCACGGTCATCGACCCCCGGACTGGGCCTGCTGCTGTGGGTCAAACAGGCCTATGGTGACCAAGCCGCTGATATATGGACGAAATTGGCCGACAACATCGTCACTGTCACGCCCGGCTGGTCCGAAGCCTATGGGTTGTTCCTAAGCGGCGAGGCCGATCTGGTGCTGTCCTACACCACCTCGCCCGCCTATCACCTGATCGCCGAAAATGATGCGACCAAGGTGGCCCTGCCGTTTGACGAAGGTCATTATCTGCAGGTCGAAGTGGCGGCCAAGGTGGCGGGCACCGATGTGCCAGAATTGGCCGACGCGTTCATGGCATTTATCGTGTCGGATGCGTTCCAGACCGTGATCCCGACGACAAACTGGATGTATCCGGCGGTGACGCTGGATGCAGGTCTGCCAGAAGGGTTCGAGACGCTGATTCAGCCTGAACAGAGCCTGCTTTTGACATCAACCGAGGCAGCGGCAATGCGTGATGGAGCGCTTGAGGAATGGCGCGCAGCGCTGTCACAATAGCGGATTTTCCGCGCTGGCCCGGCACCGCTGCGGCGGTGCTGGTGCTGTTTTTGACGCTGGGGACGCTGATGGCGGTCGGCGCGCGGGCGCAAGGCGCGTCACTGGCCGCAGCGGATATGGCGGCGATCCGGTTCACGCTGCTACAGGCCAGCCTGTCGGCTGTGGTTTCAGTTGGCCTCGCCATTCCGGTGGCGCGGGCTTTGGCGCGGCGGCGGTTTGTCGGACGGGGGGCCTTGGTGCTGCTGCTGGGCGCGCCGTTCATCCTGCCGGTAATCGTCGCGATTTTCGGACTTTTGGCGGTATTTGGCCGCAATAGTGTCTTGTCAACGTTGTTCGGCTGGGTCGGATTGCCGCCTGTGTCGATCTACGGGCTGCAGGGCGTCGTGCTGGCGCATGTGTTTTTCAACCTGCCGCTGGCGACCCGGCTGATCCTGCAAGGCTGGCTGGCGATCCCGGCAGAGCGGTTTCGGCTGGCCGCGTCGCTGAACGCGCCAGTCTGGCGGTTGTTGGAAGCGCCGTTGCTGCGGGCGGTGGCGCCGGGGGCTTTTGTGGTGGTGTTCTTGTTGTGCCTGACCAGTTTTGCAGTGGCTTTGACGCTGGGTGGCGGGCCAAGGGCCACGACGATTGAGCTCGCCATCTATCAGGCGTTGCGGTTTGAGTTTGATCTGGGGCATGCCGCCGCATTGGCCTTGGTGCAATTCGGACTTTGCGCCGTGGTCGCCATCTTGGCGTGGTTTGTCAGCAGTCCCAGTGGCTTGGGCATGGGGCTTGACCGGGTGATCGAGCGGTGGGATCGGGGCGGGCGCTTGCCGGATGCGCTGCTGATCGGGGTGGTGACGCTGTTTCTGGCGCTGCCTTTGGCCATGGTTGTCTGGCGCGGGTTGCCGGGACTGGCGCAAATGCCGGGGTCGGTGTGGGTGGCGGCGGCGCGGTCACTGGGAGTGGCTTTGGCCTCGGTCGCGTTGATGCTGGTCATGGCTTTGGCGCTGGCCCTGCGCGGCGGAGGTTTGGTGGCGCTGGTGGGACTGTTGCCTTTGGCGACATCGTCGCTGGTCATGGGCACGGGCTTGTTTTTGCTGGTGTTTCCGCTGGGTTTGGTGGCGGGGCTGGCCTTGCCGGTGACCGCTGTGGTCAATGCGGTGATGAGCTTGCCTTTTGCGATGCGGGTCATGACCCCGGCGGTGGCACAGGCCGAGGCCGGCTATGGCCGGTTGGCCACATCGCTGGGGTTAAGCGGCTGGACGCGGCTGCGCTGGTTGATCCTGCCGCGCGCGCGCCGGGCTTTGGGCTTTGCGGCGGGGCTGACTGCGGCGCTAAGTATTGGGGATCTTGGTGTAATTGCACTGTTCGCGGGCGAACGGGCAGAAACCTTGCCGCTGGCGATGTCGCGGCTGATGGGGGCTTACCGGATGGAGGCGGCGGCGGGGGCGGGGGTGCTGTTGCTGGCACTGTCGCTGGGAATGTTCTGGATTTTTGATCGCGGAGGGTGTGTCGATGCTGAGGCTTGAGGGTGTTCAGCTGCGGCAGGGGGATTTTCTGCTGGCGGCGGATCTGGAGGTCGCAGCGGGCCAGATTTTCGCGGTGATGGGGCCGTCGGGCGGTGGCAAATCCACACTGATTGCCGCGATTGCCGGGTTTGTGCGCCCCGAGGCGGGGCGGATCTGGTGGGATGGGGTTGATCTGACCGGGATGCATCCGGGTGACAGGCCGATTTCTGTGTTGTTTCAGGATAATAACCTGTTTCCGCATCTGAGCTTGGCGCAGAATCTGGCGCTGGGTATCCGCCCTACGGGGCGGGTTTCGCAGGCCGAGGGGCAGCGGATTGAGGATGTTTTGGCGCAGGTCGGGTTGCAGGGATTTGGTCCGCGCAAGCCCGGCGCAATGTCGGGCGGGCAGCAAAGCCGGGCGGCTTTGGCGCGGGTGTTGCTGTCTGACCGGCCGCTGGTGCTACTGGACGAGCCGTTTGCAGCCCTTGGGCCGGGGTTGAAAGACGAAATGCTGGATTTGACGGCGCAGATGCTGGCCGGGCCGGGGCGCTGTTTGATCATGGTCAGCCATGACCCTGCGGATGCGCGGCGGATTGCGGATCAGGTGATTGCGGTGGAGGCGGGGAGGGCGGTGCCACCGGTGCCGGTGGCAGCGTTTATGGCCGATCCGCCGCCAGGGATGCGCGCCTATCTGGGGATCGGGTAAGAGGTTGGGTGGGTCGAGACCCACCTTACTGGGGTGCACAAGGGCAAGTCGTTGTTTTTGCTGAAAAGTAAGGTGGGTCTAAACCCACCTTACCTGAGTTCAGGCATCGTTCGGATGCTTGTGCGGGGCCCAGAGCCGCTTGTTGGTCAGATACAGCAGGGCAGTCAGCAGTACCAGAAAGATCACCCCGGTCAGACCGGCCTGTTTGCGGGCCACCAGATGCGGCTCGGCGGCCCACATCAGGAAGGCGGCGACATCCTGTGCCTCGGATTCCAGTTCGGTCGAATGTTCGTCCAGAAAGCTGGTATCGTCGCCCACCAGCGGTTGTGGCATAGCAATCCAGCTGCCGGGTACAGTATGTTCGCCCTCTTCGTTTATGCAGGTCTCTGGAAAACCACCATTGGCGAAGGCTTTGTTATAGGAGCCGGTGAAATCCGCCGGCGCGCAGGCGGGCGGATCTTCGTAGCCGGACAGCAACGAGGCGATGTATTCCGCCCCGCCCATGCCGTTGATCAGCTGTGACAGGCCGGTGCCATAGGGGCCGCGGAATCCGGCGCGGGCTTTGGCCATCAGCGAAAGATCAGGGGCCTCGCGCATTGCACCTGCCGGGAAGTAATCGGCTGGGGTGGCGGGGCGGTAGTCGCCCGCGCCATCCAGCAGGGCGGGGTCAAATACCTCGATGGCTTCGGCATAAGCGCGCATCTGGTCCTCGGGCAGGGCAGGCCCGCCTTCTTCGGCCAGGGTGCGGAAGGCGACCCGGTTGATCCCGTGGCAGTCAGAACAGACCTTGGTAAAGATCTGCAACCCGCGCTGTAACTGGTTGGTATCATAGCTGCCGAACGGCCCTTCGAACGGAAAGGCGAAATCGGTGATTTCGGTTTCAACTTCGGCAGATGCCACCCCGGCGGACAGCCCGAGGGCCACAGCGAGTGTGAGTGAGATTGACTTGAGGAACATGAGGTATTGGTCCTTTCTCACTCGGCCGGTGTCGGGTTGGATTTACCACCCGATGCCGCTGTGCCGTAGTGCGCGTTGAAATCGTCTTCGATGGTGGCAGGTTGCGGCAGCGGCTTTTCGATCACCCCCAAGAGTGGCAGAATCACCAGAAAGTAGGCAAACCAATAGGTTGCCGCGATCAACGATATCCAGTCGTAGGGAAAGTCGGTCTTTTGCGCGCCGACCCACATCAACACGATGAAGTCGATGCACAACACTGCAAACCACATCTTGAACATCGGCCGGTAGCGCCCGGATCGGACCGAGGAAGTATCCAGCCAAGGGGCCAGCGCCATGACCGCAATCGCCCCGAACATTGCCAGAACCCCAAAGAATTTGGCGTCGATGATCCCGAAACTGACGAAACTGGCGAATTGGACCACCCAGACATCGCCGGTAAAGGCGCGCAGGATGGCGTAGAACGGCAGGAAATACCATTCCGGCACGATATGCGACGGCGTGGACAGCGGGTTGGCCATGATATAGTTATCCGGATGCCCCAGATAGTTCGGCATGAATCCCACAATCGCCATAAATACTGTCATGATCACGGCCAGCGCAAACAGGTCTTTGATTACGAAATAGGGCCAGAACGGCAGCGTATCCTTTTCCACATCAGCCTTGGACGTACGGCGCACTTCGACCCCGGTCGGGTTGTTGTTACCAGTGGTGTGGAAGGCCCAGATGTGGACGATCACCAGTCCGAGGATCACGAAAGGCAGCAGGTAATGCAAGGAGAAGAACCGGTTCAGCGCCGGTTGCCCCACTGCGCCCGCGCCCAGTAGCCAGGTTTGCAGTGCTTCGCCGACAAATGGGATCGCCCCAAACAGCCCGGTGATCACCGATGTGCCGTGGAACGACATCTGCCCCCAAGGCAGAACATAGCCCATGAAAGCCGTGGCCATCATCAGCAGATAGATCAGCATGCCGATGATCCAGGTCACCTCGCGCGGGGATTTGTAGGACCCGTAATAGAGGCCGCGGAAGATGTGCATATAGACCGCAAAAAAGAACAGCGAGGCCCCGTTCATGTGGAAATAGCGGATCATCGCCCCGCCATTCACGTTCCGCATGATATGCTCAACGCTGGCAAAGGCCATGTCTACATGCGGGGTGTAATGCATCACCAGAACGATTCCGGTCACGATCTGCAGGACCAGCGTAAAGGTCAGCACGATCCCCCAGATCCACATCCAGTTCAGGTTCTTGGGGGTCGGAATCATTAAGGTGCCATACAGCAGACCGACGATCGGCAAGCGGCTGTGCAGCCACTTTTCAGCATTGGATTTCGGTTCGTAATGGTCGTGGGGGATACCGGCCATGGGACTTATCCTTCGCCAAGCTGAATGGTGACGTCGTCGACAAAAGACGCAACGGGAACAAGCAGATTGCGCGGGGCAGGCCCTTTGCGGATGCGACCGGCGGTATCGTAATGCGACCCGTGGCAGGGGCAGAACCAGCCGCCGAAATCGCCTTCGTTGCCCAGAGGGACGCAACCCAGATGGGTGCAGATGCCCATGGTGACGAGCCAGGTGCCGTCTTCGGACAGGCGGCGGTTTTCATCTGAGGCCAGCAAATCACCTCCGGTGCCGCCGGGAAGGTTCTCATTCTCGGCCTTTTGGTCGACCAGCTCCTCCAGCGGCGTTTCCACAGCGGCGCTGATTTCCTCGGCGGTGCGCGACCGGATGAACACCGGCTTGCCCTGCCAGAGCACGGTCAGCTGGGTGCCCGGTTCGACTGCCGAGATATCAACCCGGATCGAGGCCTGCGCCTTGACATCGGCCGAGGGGTTCATCTGGTTGACCAGCGGCCAGACTGCAGCCCCGGCCACAACCGCGCCAGACCCTGCGGTGGCGTAGTAAAGAAAGTCGCGGCGGGTGCCTTGGGGGTCTTCTGCGTGAGACACGGTAAGTGCTCCTTTGGATGTATCTGGCCGAACCGGGATCGCAAAGCTTGCGCCAAACGGGACCCAACTTGATGAATGCCGGACAGCGGTTGCCCGTTTTCCGTTTTGCCGCTGTTTAACCACCAATTTCTTGCCAGTCCAGCGGACATTCGGGCGCAGGCATGTCAGACTTGTCCTAACAAACCAAGAAGGACACACAGGGATGATTGCAGGAAGTTGTCATTGCGGGGCCGTAGCTTGGGTCTTTGACGGCGATTCCAGCCGACTGACCAACTGTAACTGTTCGATTTGCCGCCGGATTGGCGGGCTTTGGGCCTATGGAACTTTGGCAAATGTCACCGTCACGGCGGACCCGGATGCGACCATTGTTTATGTGCAGGGCGACAAGATGCTGGCCGTGCATACCTGCCGCACCTGCGGCTGCACGACCCATTGGCTGTCGCTGGCACCGGAAAATGGGGATTGGCGTATTGCAGTGAATATGCGGATGGCCGATCCCGCAGATTATGCTGCAATCCGGGTGCGACATTTTGACGGGGCGGACAGTTGGACCTATCTGGATTAACCCTTGTGTAAAGCTGGCAAGGCTCTGCCGCTGGCGCAGATGTTACGGCCCGCCCCATTGCTGTTCGACGCATAACCGCTTATGGTTGCACATATCTGCGGTGGAGACTCGCGAATGACCCGGCTTATTGCCCTTGTGGCCCTGCTTGTGACCCCGGTCATGGCCTCTGCCGAGGTGGAGCTCAGCTTTTACGGCGGCTCGCAATCTGCGCCGCATTCTGTCGTGACAGTCACCGGCGATCCGCTGATTCCGGATGAGGAATTCACCGCTGGCTGGGATGGCCTGTCGTTCACCGCCCCGCCGCAATATGGCATTCGGGCGACCTGGTGGCAGGAGTCCGGTTATGGCCTTGGGGTCGAGCTGAACCATGCCAAGGTTTATTCCGACGATGCGACCCGGGCGGCCAATGGCTATGAAGTGCTGGAATTCACTGATGGGCTGAACATCCTGACGGTCAACGGCTTTCGCCGCTGGCAGGATGCGTTTGGCGGGCTTACCCCCTATGTCGGCGGCGGGATTGGCATTTCGGTGCCGCATGTCGAGGTGACCAAGAACGGGTCTGACACCTTTGGCTATCAGTTCGGCGGACCTGCTGTTGCCTGGATGGCGGGTGCCACCTATCCGATCAATGACCGCTGGTCGGTGTTTGGTGAATACAAGGGCACCTATTCGATGAACAGCGTCGATCTGGATTCGGGCGGTACGCTTGAGACGAACGTGATCACCAATTCGCTGAATTTTGGTGTCGGGTTCAATTTCTAGGGCGCGTGGGTTGCACCCACCCTACGCGGGTGCCGTATCGACCATGCTTGGCCGGGTGCTAAAGGCCGCATACCATGTGGCCAGGCCCGGATGGTCGGTCCGCCAGTCATATGTCCCGTGCCGGAAATCCAGATAACCCAGGGCGCAACCGGTGCCGATCTGCCCCATGTGTAGAGGTCCGGCCAGATGCGATAGCCAACGGGATTCCAGCGCATCCAGCCCGCGCGTCACTTTGGCCCATTGCCCGGTCATCCAGTCGCCTGACTGCATTTCGCTCGGGCGGAAACGCACTTCGTAGATCAGCAGCACGGCGGCATCCATGATTGCATCGGCGGTGGATTCCAGCGTCAGCACCTCCCACAGCGCATTTTCGGGATAGAGGTTGGCTTTGGCCCGCGCGTCCAGATATCGGGTGATGACCCGGCTGTCATAGATCGCAGGGCCGTCGTCGCGGATCAGGGCGGGGATTTTGCCCGTCGGGTTGGCGGCCACGACCACGGGGTCAGAGGCGATGGGGGTCGTGTTCACGTTGACCTCGGTCACCGCGTTCAGCTGGTGGGTTTCGCGCAGGACGATGCGCACTTTGCGCACGAAGGGCGAGGCGAGGGCGATGAGAAGCTGCATTTTATCTGCCTGTTGCTGGGTCACGTCAACTTAGGCCTTGGGCGGGGCCATTATCAAGGCCGCTAGCAGGGCGGCGGCTTGGCAAGGGAGAGGCGAAAGGGCGGACTGCCGGCGGGGGCAGCGCCACTGACGGCCGCTCCGGGACGATCGTTCGGCCTGTGTCAGACGATGGCCAGGTCGTTGCCCAGGATCGCCAGGCTGCTGACCCCCTGCACGATCAGCACATGACCACCGCCAAAGTCGAAGACTGCGCTGGTCCCGACGATGTCGCCCATGGCGAGGAGCTGGGCGATGGTCCGCGGCGTGCTGCCCCAAAGCGCATTGTCCACCTGAATCGTGTCCACGTCGTTGGCGAAGTCCGCCACAACGTCGCGGCCCAGCGTAAAGCGAAATGCGTCGGCACCGACCCCGCCGATCAGCACGTCGTTGCCCGCCTCGCCCCAGAGTTGGTCAGCCCCGCCCGCCCCCAGCAAAGTGTCATTCCCGCCCCCGCCCCTCAGCAGGTTCCCAGCGCTATTGCCGGTCAGCCGGTTCGCCAGGTCGTTGCCCGTGCCGTTGATGACAGCGGCCCCGGTCAGCACCAGTTGCTCGACGTTGAGTGCCAGCGCATGCGACAGCCCGGTGTCGACCCGGTCAAGTCCCCCATTCAATGCCTCGACCACCACATCCCCGGCCTGCTCGACGATGTAGATGTCGTTGTCGGCACCCCCCACCATCCGGTCGAGCCCCGCGCCCCCGATCAGCACATCGTTGCCGCCGAGCCCGATCAGCGTGTTGGCCCCGCTGTTGCCGGTCAGCCGGTTCGCCAGCCCGTTGCCTGTGCCGGTTCCTCCAATGAGGCTCAGTTCAGCGAGGGTCAGGTTCTCGAAATGATCACCCAGCACCCAGTTTGTCGAGGCGAACACCAGATCGGTCCCGCCGAGGTTGGATTCGATAAGGACGTCGCCGAAACCCACGAAGTTGTAGAAGTCATTCCCGGTACCCCCGGACA
>JANOMH010000870.1:0-1550 GCA_031420215.1 Rhodobacterales bacterium
GACCGAGGCGTATTCCGCCTCGGGCGACACTTTGTATCAGGCGCAACAGTTTTCGGTCATGGCAGGGGGCGAATATGATCTGTCACGCTGCCGCAATGTGCGCCCGCAAACCGACCGGGGGCGGGGTTTTGTGACCGGCAACCCGGATTTCTCGTTCGAACTCAGCCATATGGGCCGCTACCGGCTGGTGATTTCGACCGTCAGCGAATGCGATTCAGTATTGTTGATCAACTCCGGGTCGGGCACCTGGTACTACGATGATGACGATAACGGCAATCTGGATGCCAGGATCACCCTGACCCGTCCCGCGAATGGCCGGATCGACATCTGGGTCGGCACGCAGGACGGGGCGTTTTGCAATTCCTATCTGTATCTGGAGACGTTTGATCGCTAAAAGCGGCATCAGCTTGGCCAAAGGGGCGAAACCCGCATGGATACCGCCCCTTTGGATCTGCCGCCGCTCGACCTGCCTGCTGACGGCAAACTGGTCCAGAATATCACTCATTTCGCCCGCGCCCTGCGCAAGGCCGGATTGCCCTTGGGCACGGGCCGGGTGATTGACGCGATAAACGCCGTGCAGATGGCCGGGTTTACCGGGCGGGCCGATTTTTACTGGACGCTCCACGCCTGTTTCGTCAGCCGCCCGGAACACCGGCTGCTGTTTGATCAGATGTTCCGGCTGTATTGGCGCGATCCGAAATTCCTTGACCATATGATGGCGCTGATCACCCCGATGATGCGGGGGCTGCAAGACGACCGCCGCGCCAATCCGGCCGAAAAGCGTGCCGCCGAGGCGTTGCTGGATGGCGTCGACCGCCCGGTGCCGGATCTGCCCGAGGATCAGGACGCGATCATCGACATCGATGCCAGCCAGACCATGTCCGAAACCGAACGTCTGCGCACCTTGGATTTCGAACAGATGTCCACCGCCGATATGGCCGCCGCCCGGCGGATGCTGGCCCGGCTGCGCCTGCCGGTCCGGCCCTTGCAGACCCGGCGCACCCAAGGCTTGCCCGGCCCGATGCCCGATTGGCGTGGCACGCTGCGCCTGTCCTTGCGGCGGGGCGGCGAGATCGGTGCGCTTGTCACCAAACGGCATAAAACCCGGATGCCCAATCTGGTGGTGCTCTGCGATATTTCGGGCTCGATGGCGCAATATTCGCGGGCGGTGCTGCATTTCGTGCATGCCGTGGCAAATGCCCATGGCCAGGGGTGGTCGCATGTCCATGCCTTTACCTTTGGCACGCAGCTGACCAACATCACCCGCCACCTGGCCACCCGCGATGTCGATGCGGCCCTGGCTGCGGCAGGCGGCCATGCCCAGGACTGGTCGGGCGGCACCCGAATCGGGGCTTGTCTGACCGCGTTCAACCGCGACTGGTCGCGCCGGGTTCTGGGGCAGGGGGCGGTGGTATTACTGATCACCGACGGGCTGGACCGCGACCCCGAAGCTGGCCCGAATACAAATGGATTGGGTCCCGCAATGGAGCGTCTGGCCCTGTCTGCCCGGTCGCTGATCTGGCTCAATCCCTTGTTGCGCTGGGACGGTT
>JANOMH010000871.1:0-2962 GCA_031420215.1 Rhodobacterales bacterium
TTGGGTCCGGGTCGCGGGCCACGATCCGATTGCATGGATCGGCAAATATGCCAAACAGATCAAGGCTGTGCATGTCAAAGACATCGCCCCCGACGGCCAGAACCGGGACGAGGATGGCTGGGCCGATGTGGGCCATGGCATCATGGACTGGGCGGCAATCAAGGGGGCGTTGGATGCCGCCGGGATCAGCCATATGGTTGTGGAACATGACAACCCCAAGGATCACACCCGCTTTGCGACACGGTCGCTGGCGACGTTGAAGGCGCTTTAAGATGACAAAACTACGTGTGGGCATCATCGGATGCGGCAATATCTCGACCACCTACCTGAAATTCGCACCGATGTTCAAATCTTTGGACCTGGTGGCGGTGGCCGATATCAATATGGCGGCGGCCCAGGGCCGGGCGGCGGAATATAACGTCCGGGCGGATACAGTCGAGGATTTGCTGGCCGCCAAAGATGTGGATGTGATCGTCAACCTGACCGTGCCTGCGGTGCATTATGATGTGACGCGGCGCATCCTTGAGGCGGGCAAACACGCCTACTCCGAAAAGCCGCTGGTCCTGACCCTGGACGAGGGCAAGAAGCTGCAAGAGTTGGCCGCGAAAAAAGGCCTGCGCGTGGGGTCCGCCCCCGATACATTCATGGGCGGGTCGCATCAATTGGCCCGCGCCGCGATTGACGAAGGCGCTGTTGGCCGGATCATCGGCGGCACCTGCCATGTGATGAGCCACGGCATGGAACACTGGCACCCGAACCCCGACTTTTTCTTCCAGCCCGGCGGCGGCCCGATCCTTGACCTTGGCCCCTATTACATCACCAACCTGATCCAGCTGATCGGCCCGGTGAAATCGGTGGCGGCCCTTGCCAATGCCAGCTTTGCCGAACGGCTGATTTCCAACGGCCCGCGCAATGGCGAAACCGTCCCGGTCGATACACCGACGAATATCCATGCGCTGTTGGAGTTTGTGAACGGGGCCACTGTGACCCTAAGCGCATCCTGGGATGTCTGGAAACACAGCCACCCCAACATGGAGCTATATGGCGAAACCGGATCGCTGTTCGTGCCCGACCCGAACTTTTTCGGCGGCGAGGTGGAACTGGCCGGGGCGGATGGGAGCATTCAGGTTATGGCGGAACGCGGCCACCCGTTTGGGGTGCCAAACCAGAAAGACGGCCAAGGCAATGACCGCGCCAACTATCGCTGTGCGGGCCTTGCCGACATGGCCACTGCCATCAGCGAAGGGCGGCAGCATCGCTGCAACCTTGATCTGGCCGTGCATGCGGTTGACGTGATGGTGTCGATCCTGCGATCGGGCACCGAAAGGCGGTTCATCGACATGACCACCCCCTGCGAACGGCCAGCGGCATTGTCGCCAGCCGAGGCGCAGGCGCTGTTGGCCTAAGCCAGAAACGCCGCTTTGGCCGGGGTTTTACCCATCTCGGCCAAGGCTTTCCATTCGGCAGCAAGCCTCGCATAGCCCCGGCGCAGCCCTTCAGTCGCAGGGTCTTGTGGCCCCTCTTTGGGCAAGGCGGCCATGGCGGGCTGCATATCCTGCAATCGCTGGGCCAAAGCCATGCGGCGGATCGCATGGTTGGCTTTGTTCTGCGGCGGGATGATAAAGGCAGGCATGATCTGCGCCATCGTTGGCGCGGGCAAGGCCGCATAGCCAGCCTCGTCGATTATCGCACTGATTTCATGGTGAAACGAGACCTGGCCGGGGATAAAGGCATAAGCGGTCAGGTTACGGCTGGCGTTGCGCAGGGCGACGGCAGCAAAATCCACATGCATCTTGATGGTATAAGACGCGACTGGGTTCAGGGCGGTGTAATTAACCAAGGGCAGGGATTTCTGCGCCATAGCCACGATGGAATTGAACGCCCGGACCACATCGACAATGGTCTTGGCCTTGAGCGCCTCTAAAAACCGTTCGGCCATGCGAACCGACCCGGATTCGGATTTCACCGGCAGGTCAGACCCGGCGGTAGGCACGAAAAAGGTAAGGCCATTGCCCAGCGGAACCGTCCCGGCCGCAGTCGTCGCGGTCAGCACCTTGCCAGTCTGCGCCGCTGCGTCCCAGTGATACACATCGCGCCAGACACCTTGAGTCATGACCGGATCATTCAACAGGGCCTGCCGCAACAGCGTGACCACCGGAGTCACTTCGAACACGATGTCGTTAAGTTTGATCTGCATGCTGGTCCCCCTGTTGTTGCAGCGTTCTAACGGGGTCAGCCCGGATATTAAAGCCCCGCCTCGGCGGCGATCTGGGCCCGCGATTTGCGCGCCCGCTCGGTCGCCGATTTCAACTGCCCACAGGCGGCCATGATATCCTCGCCCCGGGGCGTGCGGATCGGGCTGGCGTAACCGGCGTGATAGATGATGTCGGCAAAGGCGTGGATGCGGTTGTTTGACGACCGCTTATACGGCGCACCGGGCCATTCGTTGAACGGGATCAGGTTGATCTTGGCGGGAATCCCCCGGATCAGATTGACCAGGCGGTGCGCATCGGCGTCGGTGTCGTTCACCCCGTCCAGCATCACATATTCAAAGGTGATCCGTTCGGAATTGGACAGACCGGGATAGGCGCGCAGGGCCTCTAACAATTCCGCCAAAGGCCAGCGTTTGTTGATTGGCACCAGCGTATCGCGGACTTCATCAGTGGTGGCATGGAAACTGATAGCCAACTGACAGCCGATTTCCACCGCCGTGCGGGCAATTTCCGGCACCACGCCGCTGGTGGACAAGGTGATACGACGGCGCGACAGGGTCAGCCCTTCGCCGTCCATCGCGATCTTCATCGCGTCGCGGACATTGTCGAAATTATACAGCGGCTCACCCATGCCCATCAGAACGACATTCGACAGCAGCCGGGTCTCGTTCTTGGGCGCGCCCTGGGTCGGCCATTCGCCCAGATCATCGCGGGCCAGCATGATCTGGCCCACAATCTCCCCGGCGGTC
>JANOMH010000872.1:0-1589 GCA_031420215.1 Rhodobacterales bacterium
TCGAAGAACCCGTTCAAGAACCGGAAGAAATCGACGCCGTCGCGGTTAAGGAAGCATCTGGGCAAACCGCCTGCGGATGCCTGAGGAGTGGTTTGCGGCTGGGCAGGAGCCTCCGGCGGGAGTATTTGGGCAACTCCGAAAATCAAAGATCAGTCGAGTTGCCGCAAATTCCGGGACAGCATGAGCCCAATGATGATGATCCCCGTGGCCGACAGCAGGCTGACACTGTTCAGGGTCAACCCGTTGGCCACGATGATGCCCACCAGCGCCCAGAGCAGAGTGCTTGCATATTCAGGGGCTTGCGGTTTGGTCCACAGGACCGCAAGGCCGGTCAGCAGCGCCCCGATGATCCCGATCCAGGCCCAGCCGATACTGTCGGTCAGGATGCCATAGCCTGCCGCAGTGCTGCCCAGTGACACGAAAGAGGCCGCCGTCAGCCAGCCTGCGTATAGCGCGACGGGGGCCTGAAACCACCAGCGGTCAGTTTTGGGGGCGGTCATCAGGGCGGTTATGGCCCCGGCGAGCATGCCGAAAATCAGCACTGTGGCTGTGATCGGGCTGTGATTTGCCACCCAGAGCCAAGGGGTTCCCAAGGCCAGGCTGATGATCAACCCTACCCGGGCGCGGTTCCAGCCGGGGTCTCCCGCGCGCTGCCATAGACCGAAACCTGCTGAAATGAGGAGCCAAAGATAGATCACTCCCCAGATCGCAAAGGCATAGCCTGCGGGTTGGACGGGGGGATCGATCTGCGGGATCGGCAGTTGATCTGGCCGGAACCCGGCAAAGGGCGCGGTAAAGGCGGGCGAGATCAGGAAAGTGATCGTGAACAGGGCGGTGAGCGGGGCGTGTGTGTGTTTCATGTGGCTTATACGCATCGACCAGCGGTTTGGTTGCATCAGCGCCTACAGCAGTTTGCGTTCCATCCGACGCATTTCCCTCGATCCCGCCCCGGGCTTCGCCGGGGCGGGACGCTGAGAGGCGGTGAGCGATTCACACCAAAGGCAAACCGCTGTCTAAACGAGCGCTCCTTGGCCGCTGATCATGGTCTTGCCGCCCAGATAGCGGTGCAGGACGGCGGGCAGGGTGACCGACCCATCCTCGTTCTGACCATTTTCCAGCACAGCAATCAGGGTGCGCCCGACGGCCAGACCCGAGCCGTTCAGGGTGTGGACGAACTCGGGCTTGCCGCCTGCGCGGGGTTTGAAGCGCGCGTTCATCCGTCGGGCCTGATAGTCGCCACAGGTCGAGACCGAGCTGATCTCGCGGTAGGTATTTTGCCCCGGCAACCACACTTCAAGGTCATGGGTGCGCCGTGCGCCTGCCCCCATATCGCCAGTGCAGAGCACCATGGTCCGGTAGGCAAGCCCCAGTTTTTCAAGGATATTCTGGGCGCATTCGGTCATGCGTTTGTGTTCGGCTTCGGACCCATCGGGGGTGGTGATGCTGACCATTTCGACCTTTTCGAACTGGTGCTGGCGCAGCATGCCTCGGACGTCGCGGCCAGCGCTGCCTGCTTCCGACCTGAAGCATTGGGTGTGGGCTACATATCGCAGTGGAAATACGTCTTCATCGACAATTGTGTCGGCAAC